>CALBJW010000178.1 GCA_937893145.1 uncultured Prevotellaceae bacterium
CCTACTCCCTGACTCTGAATACCACGAACATAAGCTGCTGCTATCTTGCCTGTTACAAATGGATCTTCTGAGTAATACTCGAAGTTGCGTCCACAGAGTGGGGAACGATGAATGTTCATACCTGGAGCAAGAAGAACATCACAGCCATATTCCAATACTTCGTTACCAATGGCTTTTCCTACTTCTTCAACAAGTTCTTGGTTCCATGTACATGCTAATGCTGTTCCAACAGGGAAACCAGTACAGTAATATGTGTTGTTGTCTCCTCTACGAGTAGGATTGATTCTAACTCCGGCAGGACCATCTGTAAGGATAGAGGCTGATACACCAAGACGAGCGATTGGCTGAGTTGTTCCTGCTGCTCCAGGAACGAGGTCGGCATGTGCTCCAACCATTCCGTTGCCCGACTGATTGCCTCCTGTTGAACCTTGACGACTTGTGCCAACAACGAGTGTTGCTTTTTCTTCAAGAGTCATTGCTTTCACAATTTCATCTACATTGTCTGCAGTTAATTTCAACTGTGCATTAACTGTTAAGCTGCTTGCTATAAGCAAGGCTGCTGTAAAGAATAGTTTTTTCATTTTGATATGTATTTAAGATTAATTTCTTATTTATTTTTCAATGTTATCAAAGTAATCTCTGGTGTTGCTCCTATTCTCATTGGCATTGTTCCACCAAGTCCTATATTGACATAAAGTGATTGTGTGCCTTCGGTATAAAGTCCATCACATTCTGGATATGCAAAACTTGATGGGGTATAGCCAAAGATGCGAAACTGCATGGCATGGGTATGACCAGAGAGGGTAAGGGGGATAGTGGTTTTGCCGACTACTTCTTTTCTCCATTGACTTGGGTCGTGGGTAAGAAGTATGCGAAACATATTGTCTGTATGTTCCATTGTTCGGCACAAGTCTCCTCGTTGTATAACTGGATGTGCTCCGACACTCTGGTTTTCACAACCAAGAATGGCTATGCTATCGTTGGAGCGAGTAATTGTTATGTTTTCGTTAAGAAGAAGGGTCCAGCCCAATGTCTCCTTTTCAAAACGAATTATTTCTTCTAAATCTTTCTCTCTGTCTGAGGCTTTCTTTCGTGAATATGGGATGTAATCATGGTTTCCAAGTACGGAAACGACACCATCTTTTGCCTTTAATTGTTTTAGTATAGAAACGAAGTCTGCTGTTTCATTTGGCGATAATGACACAAGGTCGCCAGTAAAGCAGATGAGGTCAGGGTCAAGTGCATTCACTTTATCAACTATTTTCTGTAAATCCTTCTCATGACCTTTCCAACCATCAAGGTGAATGTCGGAAATGTGAACAATATTATAACCATCGAAGGATTTGGGTATGTCGGTATTTGTGTAGTCGAGCTTTGTTACTTCAGAACGGAAACGACCAAACATGTTGCCGTATAGGAAGAGAAGGCACCATACGATTAGCAATACCAAAGCGGTCAATCCAAATGGTTTGTAACTGATGGACCAACTGAAAAACAAAGATATGAACTTGAGTAGTACATAAAGCACGTTTGGTATGAGTGCAAAAAATAGTCCTACTACAATTATAATGATAAAGATGAACACGGGGTAGTTTGGTTATTCTAATTGAAAAGTGAAGAGAACGCACTCTTCACTTTTCAAATTATATTATTACTTCTTTTCCTTCCAGAGCTTAGTCATGTCCTCGAGAGTCTTGCCCTTTGTTTCAGGAACAAGCTTGTAAACGAAGACTGCAGCGAGGATACAGATTGTTCCGTACATTGCATATACGAATCCATAACCAAGACTGTTTGCCATTGGAACGAATGATGTAGATACTATCCAGTTGAAAATCCACTGGAAAGCAACTGCGATTGCTACTGCTGCACCACGGATAGTGTTAGGGAACACTTCTGCAATGAGTACCCAACAGATTGGACCCCATGAGAACATGAAGCTTGCTGAGTAAATCATGAGTGAAATCATACACATTGTCTGCATTGTAGAGTCTCCATCCATTGCCTGAGTAAATGTGCATGCTACACCAATAGCACCAATAGCCATACCAAGTGAACCTACGATAAGGAGTGGTTTACGACCGAGCTTTTCAACTGTGAAGATTGCAACACATGTGAAGCCAAGATTTACAATACCATTGAATACTGTGAGCATCATTGGATCTTCAAAGCCCATTGCACCATAGATACGAGGTGCGAAATAGAGTACGGCATTGATACCTACTGCCTGCTGGAATACAGAAAGCATGATACCTACGAAGATACAGAGGAAACCGAAAGTCATGAGAGGCTCTGTCTTTACAGTCATAGTAGCCTTGATTTCCTTGAGGATTTCCTTTGCCTTAGTAGCACCATTGATCTTTGCAAGAATAGATTCTGCCTTTTCATCAGCACCGATAGAAGCAAGATAGCGTGGAGTTTCTGGAACGAAACAGATAAGGATTGCAAACAATCCTGCAGGAATCATTTCAGAACCAAACATATATCGCCATCCTGTAGCAATAGTCCAAGGGTCACTTCCTGGCATGATTTGGTTCATACCCTGACCAATGCTTTCGATAACTGGCTGTGTGTGGTCACCAAGAATGTAGAAGTTGGCGAAATATACAACGAGCTGACCAAAGATGATAGCAAACTGGTTCCATGAAACAAGCATACCACGAATGTTACTTGGTGCAATTTCACCGATATACATTGGACAAACTGCTGATGCGAGACCTACACCTACACCACCAATAACACGGTAGATGTTGAATACTACAAAGAGAGTAAGGTTTGGCTCACCCTTTGCAAGAATCATTGTTTCTGGACACATTGAACCCCATGCTGAGATGAAGAACATAATACCAGCAAAGATAAGCGACTTCTTACGACCCCAGTTTGATGCTAAAAGTCCTGAGATAGAAGAACCTATGATACATCCAATAAGGGCACTTGAACTTGTGAATCCATGCCAGAAGTCTGTATATTGGAAGTCTGTTGCTCCCATGAAAAATGCCTGAAGTCCTTTCTCTGCACCTGAGATTACGGCTGTATCGTAACCAAATAGCAAACCTCCGATGACTGCTACAAGCACTATGGAGAAGAGATATGACTTTGAGCCTTGATTTTGATTATTCATTATTGATTATTTTTTTCTTTAGTATAAACAAAAAGAACACACCTATGGCTTACATATAATAGTAGGTCGATAGTGGTGCGTTCTTTTTATTTGGTTATTATTTTACTGGAATATCTTCAATTCGCTGCTGATGGCGACCACCCGCAAACTCTGTATTGAAGAATTCGTCTAAGCATTGACGACAAGTCTCTTCTGTGATGAATCGACCTGGGAATACAATGACATTAGCATTGTTGTGCTCACGGATAAGGTGTGCAATCTCTGGTTGCCAAACAAGTCCAGCACGAATGCTCTGGTGCTTGTTGAGTGTCATAGAAATGCCTTCACCTGAACCACACATTGCGATACCTGGATAAACTTCACCTTTCTCAATGCCTTCTGCAAGTGCATGGCCATAAGTGGCGTAGTTGCAAGAATCTTCTGTGTATGTTCCGTAATCTTTGTATTCAATGCCTTTTTCCTCAAGATATTTCTTCACGAATTGCTTGAGTGGAAAGGCTGCATGATCTGATGCTAATCCAACCATAATTTAGAGCATGCTCTTTACCTGGTTGTAAACATTCTCTGCTGTGTAACCGAGCTTCTCGTCGAGTACCTTGTATGGAGCAGAGAAACCGAATGTTTCAAGACCCCAAATCTTTGATGCTGGGTCTGCACCAATGAGGAAGCCCTGGAGGTTAACAGGAAGACCAGCTGTCATACCGAATACCTTTGAGCCTGCTGGGATAACTGACTGCTGATATTCTGCTGACTGGCAACGGAATACGCCCTCTGAAGGAACGCTTACGATGCGACACTTAACGCCATCCTTGCGGAGGAGTTCAGCACCAGAGATGAGTGTAGAAACTTCAGAACCAGTAGCTACCATAACTACATCTGGATTCTCATCAGAACCTGCTACAACGTAACCACCCTTACGAGCCTGTTCGTAGTCATTGCCCTCTGGGAGATTGTTGATGTTCTGGCGAGAGAAGATAAGAGCAGTAGGACTGTCTGTGTTCTCCATTGCCATAGCCCATGCTGTTGTTGTTTCTGTAGCATCTGCTGGACGAAGAACGAGAGTTGAGTTTTTGCCATCGTGACGCTTAAGCTTCTCCATGAGACGAATCTGTGATTCATGCTCAACTGGCTCATGAGTTGGACCATCTTCACCTACACGGAATGCGTCGTGAGTCCAGATGAACTTAACAGGAAGCTGCATGAGAGCTGCCATACGAACTACTGGGA
>CALBJW010000179.1 GCA_937893145.1 uncultured Prevotellaceae bacterium
ACGTCTCGTGCTTGGTGCTCGTGACCTCGAACAGGGACTCGTGGAAATCATGCGTCGTGATACTCTTGAGAAGGAATCTGTTAGCATCGAGGGCATTGAGGAATACATCAAGAACCTCCTCGTTGACATCCAGGATAACATCCTCAAGAAGGCTAAGGACTTCCGTGACTCACACATCTACGAGTGTGATAACTACGAAGAGTTCAAGGAGCGTGTTAAGGACGGTGGCTTCTTCCTCTGCCACTGGGACGGCACAGAAGAGACTGAGGCTAAGATTAAGGAAGACACTCAGGCTACAATCCGTTGCGTGCCATTCATGTTCGAGCAGACTCCTGGTGTCGATATGGTAAGTGGCAAGCCAAGCAAGTGTCGCGTACTTATCGCTCGTGCTTACTAATATAGTAAATAAGGTTTTATTCATAACTTTTTAAGTTTAGTATTGGGAAAAGTGAAAAGACTTTTAACATCTATACTATTTGTGCTGGTGGCTTTTGGGCTATCAGCACAAACTGATTCTTCACTCTTTCTGAAGAAACTGGAAAAACTTCCAGGAATCAGCAATATCAAGAAACTTGAAACCACTCAGTTTCAGGAGAAATATGTGCTGAAGATTCAGCAGAATGTGGATGGTGACACAGATGAGAAGGGTACATTCGGCCAGAGAATCATCGTTGGTTTTAAGGGTTTCGACAAACCTACTGTCCTCGTGACAGAGGGCTATTATGCTGACTATGCTCTTAATCCTAAATATACCGAAGAACTCTGTCAGATGTGTGATGCCAACCTCGTGTTCTGCGAATACAGATACTTTGCTGAATCGACACCAGTTCCAACAAACTGGGACTACATGACAGTTGACAATTCACTCCGCGACTACCATCGTGTCAGAACAACCTTCGGCAAACTATTCCACGGAAAGTGGATAAGCACAGGTATCAGCAAGGGTGGACAGACAACAATGTTCTACCGTGCAAAGTACCCAGATGATGTTGATATCAGCGTTAGTTATGTTGCACCACTCAACAAGTCTGTTGAGGATGGTCGTCATGAGAAGTTCCTTGCAAAGCAGGTTGGCACAAAAGAAGAACGTGCTGCCATCAAGGCTGCTCAGCAGGAATTCATGAAACGCAAGAAGGCATGTATGCCAATGTTCAACGCATATAATAAGGAGCACAACTTGCAGTATTACATCTCGGAAGAGGACATATACGACTATGCTGTACTTGAATATCCATTTGCCTTGTGGCAGTGGGGCACAAGCGTTGAAAAAATACCTTCAAAGACAGATACAGACGAGGTTTGGTTCAAGCACCTCATGACAATTGCTGGTCCAGACTATTTTGCATATCCAAATAAGTATATGCCATTTGATGTGCAGGCAGCACACGAACTGGGATATTATGGATATGACACAAAGCCAATTAAGAAGTGGGCTTCTGTCAAGAAGACAAAGGGATACTTGAAGCAGCTCATGCTTCCAGATTCGTTGCGTTACATTGAGTTTGATCCTATGCTTTATAACCGCACGGTTAAGTTCCTCAAGAACAGCGACCCTCAGCATATCTTCATCTATGGTGAGATAGACCCTTGGAGTGCAAGTGGTGTATGCACTTGGCTCGACTGCTCTAAGAAGAAGAACATGCGAGTATATGTTCAGCCTCGAGGAAGCCACACGGCTCGCATCTCGAACATGCCAGATGACATGAAAAAAGAGATCTGGGAACGCATTATGGGTTGGCTCGACCTGATTAAAAAATAGACACAACACTGTTGGCATACATTTTGTAGTGATATAATTGTGTATTACTATTAAACATTTGGCATGAATAATAATTATTCAAAGAAACTGACAGACATACTGACATATAGTAAGGAGGAGGCACTTCGCCTTAACAACGACTATATTGGTCCTGAGCATCTGATGCTTGGGCTCATTCGCGATGGCGAGAGTCGTGCAGTTGAGGTGTTGATAGACCGATTCTCACTCGACCTCTCGCAGATAAAGAAGATGATAGAGGACAAGGTGAGAAACGTGACTACTCCACTCTACTCTACTGACATCGCCTTTAATGATAAGTCATCAAGCATCTTGCGACTTACCATTCTTGAATCACGACTCACAAAACAAAAAGAAAGCGGCGCAGAGCAGTTATTGCTTGCTATAATGAAACAGAAAGACAACCTACCAGCAAAGATTCTCGAGGACCAGAACGTGAACTACAGAGAACTTCTTGGAGCAATCACTCAGACTGCTCCGCAGAAGACTCGTAACTCGTTCAGCGTGGATGAGGATGATGAAGATGAAGAGGATGCTCCTCCAACTGGCAGAAAACCAGCAGGTACAGGTGCTACGCAGCAGAAGACTGACAAAAAGAAGAAGGACAGCGATACTCCTGCTATCGACTCGTTTGGTTTCGACCTCACAAAGGCAGCACAGGAAGGAAAACTCGACCCTGTTGTTGGTCGTGAGAAGGAGATAGAGCGTCTTGCACAGATTCTTTCACGCCGTAAGAAGAACAATCCTGTGTTGATTGGTGACCCTGGTGTGGGTAAAAGTGCTATTGTTGAAGGACTTGCAATGCGAATCATCGAACGTAAGGTGTCTCGCATCCTCTTTAACAAGAAGATTATCAGTCTCGACATGTCGAGCATCGTTGCAGGAACTAAGTATCGTGGACAGTTTGAGGAACGCATGAAGAGCATCATCAACGAACTCCGTGCTAACCCTGACATCATCGTCTTCATCGATGAGATACACACGCTTGTTGGTGCTGGTAATCAGGCAGGACAGATGGATGCAGCAAACATGCTGAAACCATCGTTGGCACGAGGTGAGGTACAGTGCATCGGTGCTACTACACTTGATGAATATCGCAAGAGCATCGAGAAGGATGGAGCACTCGAACGCCGTTTCCAGAAGATTATTGTGCCACAAACTACTGCTGAAGAGACACTTGAGATTCTTCATAACATCAAGGACCGTTACGAAGACCATCATAATGTGAACTATAGCGAAGATGCTCTCGAGGCATGTGTTCGCCTTACTGAACGCTACATCACAGACCGTAGTTTCCCAGACAAGGCTATCGATGTGCTTGATGAAGCAGGTTCGCGCGTACATATTAATAATATAAGCGTTCCGAAGGAAATCGAAGACCAAGAGGAAAAGCTTGCAGACCTTATCAAGAAGAAGGAACAGGCTGTGAAGAGCCAAAACTTCGAACTTGCTGCCAACTTCCGTGACCGTTCTCGTATTCTTGCCCAAGAACTTGAGGAGATGAAGCGTGAGTGGGAAGAGAAACTTGTTGACAACCGACAAACTGTCAGTGCTGACAAGGTGGCAGAAACGGTTAGCATGATGACTGGCATCCCTGTCACTCGTATGGCTCAGGCTGAAGGTATTCGTATGAAGGGCATGAGAGGCGAACTTAAGAATTCAGTCATTGCTCAGGATGGTGCGATTGACAAGCTTGTGAGTGCTATTCAGAGAAGCCGTGTTGGACTTCAGGACCCTAATAGACCTATCGGCACGTTTATGTTCCTTGGTCCTACAGGTGTTGGTAAGACATACCTCGCAAAGAAACTCGCTGAGTATATGTTTGGTTTGAGCGATGCCCTTATTCGTGTTGACATGAGCGAATACATGGAGAAGCATACAGTAAGCCGACTCGTTGGTGCTCCTCCAGGATATGTAGGATATGAGGAAGGAGGTATGCTCACAGAGAAGGTTCGTCGCAAACCATACTCTATCGTTCTGCTTGATGAGATTGAGAAAGCACATCAGGATGTGTACAACATCTTGCTTCAGGTGATGGATGATGGTCGATTGACAGACACACTTGGCAGAACAGTCGATTTTCGCAATACAGTCATCATCATGACTTCAAACGTTGGTACTCGCCAGTTGAAGGAGTTTGGTCGTGGTGTTGGTTTTGCTTCGATGGCAGATAAGAGCGACCAGGAGGTGAGCCGAAGCGTTATACAGAAAGCTCTCAACAAACAGTTCTCGCCTGAATTCCTGAACCGTATCGATGAAATAATAACATTCGACCAGCTCGAACTCGAATCAATATTGAAGATTATTGACCTTGAACTCAAGGGACTCTATTCGCGTATTGAAGCTCTCGGTTATCATCTTGTGATTACAGACGAGGCAAAGAAGTTCATCGCCGAAAAGGGGTATGACAAGCAGTTTGGTGCAAGACCACTCCGTCGTTCTATCCAGAGCAACCTTGAGGATGCTATCAGCGAACTCATTGTTGAGGAGGAACTTAACAGCGGTGACACCCTAACAGCCTACCTCGAAGACAACAAGATTAAAATTAAAGTAAACTAAAATAATTGTTCTCGAACAATATTGTTCGAATCCTCAAAAATAAGATACAAAATGGCAAAAGGTAATATTGGAGTAACTACAGAGAACATTTTCCCTGTAATCAAGAAATTCCTCTACAGCGAACACGATATCTTTATTCGTGAAATCGTTTCAAATGCAGTTGATGCTACACAGAAGTTGAAGACTCTTGCAAGCAAGGGTGAGTTGAAGTGCGAAGCTGGTGACCTTACTGTTCATGTAAAACTTGACAAGGAAGCTGGTACTCTTACTGTTAGCGACCGTGGTATCGGTATGACAGAAGAGGAGATTGACAAGTACATCAATCAGATTGCCTTCTCTGGTGCAACAGACTTCCTTGAGCAGTATAAGGAAGATGCTAATGCCATCATCGGACACTTCGGTCTTGGTTTCTACTCAAGCTTCATGGTAAGCAAGAAGGTGGAAATCATCACTAAGAGTTGGAAGGAAGATGCAAAGGCTGTGAAGTGGAGCTGTGATGGTAGTCCTGAGTTCACACTCGATGAGTGCGACAAGGCAGATCGTGGTACTGACATCGTAATGTACCTCGATGATGACTGCAAGGAATTCCTCGAAGAATATAAGGTAAGCGAACTTCTACGCAAGTATTGCCACTTCCTCGCTATTCCTATTGCTTTCGGCAAGAAGAAGGACTGGAAGGATGGTAAGCAGGTAGAACTCGAAGAGGATAACATCATCAACGACCCTAACCCACTCTGGACAAAGAAGCCAGCAGACCTCAAAGATGAGGACTACAAGAACTTCTACAAGGACCTCTACCCTATGAGTGATGAACCGCTCTTCTGGATTCACCTTAATGTTGACTATCCATTCAACCTTACAGGTGTACTCTATTTCCCTAAGATTAAGAGAGATATGGACCTCCAGAAGAACAAGATTCAGCTCTATTGCAATCAGGTGTTCGTAACAGATTCGGTTGAAGGTATCGTACCAAACTTCATGACTCTCCTCCACGGTGTTATTGACTCTCCAGATATTCCATTGAACGTGAGTCGTTCATATCTCCAGGGCGACAAGAACGTGAAGAAGATTGGTAGCTACATCTCAAAGAAGGTTAGTGACCGTCTTTCAAGCCTCTTCAAGAACGACCGTGCAGACTTCGAGTCTAAGTGGGATGACCTCAAACTCTTCATCCACTACGGTATGCTTTCTGAGGAAGACTTCTACGACCGTGCAAATAAGTACGCTCTCTTCAAGGATACTGACGGTAAGTTCTTCACATACGAGGAATACAAGACTCTTATCGAGGCTAACCAGACAGATAAGGATGGCAACATCGTTTATCTCTATGCAAACGACAAGGATGAGCAGTATTCATATATCGAGGCAGCACAGGCTAAAGGTTATAATGTTCTCATCATGGACGGACCACTCGATTCTGCACTCCTCAATATGTTTGAAGGAAAGTTCGAGAAGAGCACTTTCAGTCGTGTTGATGCCGATATTGTTGACAACCTCATCAAGAAGGAAGACAACGAATCACAGGTTAATGAAGATGACAAGAAGACTCTTACTGAGGCATTTAAGGAGAAGATGCCAACTCTCGACAAGGTTAACTTCTCGTTTGATGTTAAGCCACTTGGTGAGAACTCAACTCCTATCATCATCACTCAGAGCGAGTATATGCGTCGTATGAAGGATATGGCACGCATCCAGCCAGGTATGGCATTCTATGGCGATATGCCAGACACAATGAATGTTGTGCTTAACTCAGACCACAAGCTCATCAAGTCAATCCTTGCTGATGCTAAGTCTGAGGGTAGCGATAAGGTTGCTCATCAGCTCATCGACCTTGCACTCCTCCAGAACGGTATGTTGAAGGGTGAGGCATTGAACAACTTCGTAAAGCGTTCAATAGACCTTATTTAACTCAAGTGAAAAGTGAAGAGTGAAAAGTGAAAAATTTCTTTCTCATCAGGCTCGAAAGCGCTACGCGATAAGCTTCCGCCTTGGTGCAAGAGCAGTTTACACTCTGCCCCAAATGACAAAGTGAATAAGAGGACTTACTCTTCCGGTAGGAAGTTTTTCACTTTTCACTTTTCACTTTTCACTCCTACTTTTGTTTATGCCCATGAACAAACAACTAAAAGTCTATAAGGCATCGGCAGGTAGTGGAAAGACGTTCACGCTTGCTGTTGAATACATAAAGCTACTCATTCAGAATCCTGAAGAATACAAATTCATCTTGGCCGTTACCTTTACCAATAAGGCTACGGGTGAGATGAAAACTCGTATATTGAGCCAGCTCTATGGACTTGCTAATGGACTTGAGGATTCAAACGGTTATCTTGAAGCAATAAAGAGAGACCAGGCCATCAAGAAATTGAATCTTAGTGACATAGAAATTAGGGAGAGATGTGGCGAAGCACTTCATCGTATAATACACGATTATAGTCGCTTTCGCATTGAGACAATCGATTCATTCTTTCAATCCATCATCCGTGACCTTACTCGTGAGTTGGATCTCACGGCAAATTTGCGTGTTGACCTCAATGCACAGGAAGTGCTTGAGGAGGCTGTTGATGACATCATTGATGAGATAGACAAGCGAAAGGATGTGTTCGATTCTGTGCTTCACTTCGTAAAGGAAAAGATAAATGCTGGTAGCAACTGGCACATCAACGATGAAGTGAGCAAGTTTGGTCAGAACATCTTCAAGGAAGATTTCCTTCGAAACCGAGAACTCATTACGGAGCATACTAAGGATGCAAAGAACTTGATTCTCTACAAGAAGGATATGCAGGTCTTAAAGAAAGCAGCATTTGAAGGACTTACCAACCAGGGTAATGCCTTTCTTGCTGAGATGGATGCCGCTGGAATTACATTTGAGCAGATAAAGTACGGTAGCAATCTTCAGAGTTTCATCAACAAGATGATAAATGGTATGGTTCCAGATGTGAGTACCCGCATCAATGGTTACATCAACGAACCATCTAATCTTGTTAAGGATAAGAAGGCAGAGGGCGTGATAACCACTCGCATTCATTCTGCACTTGAGAATATTGTTACTCAGGCTCTTCCAAAATATATCAAGATTATCAGTACGGTTGATGCTGTATGCAATCATCTTAACCATTTGATGCTCCTTAATGTCATCAATGAGAAGGTGAGAGAACTCAACACAGAAGCAAACAGATTCCTGCTTGCTGACTCGGCACATTTCCTCAACGAGATAATTGATGGAAGTGATGTTCCTTTCATCTACGAGAAGGCGGGAACATGGTTCAAGCACATCATGATTGATGAGTTCCAGGATACATCTGCTCTACAGTGGGAAAACTTCAAGCCTCTCATAAGCAACAGCATGTCGAACCAGGATAGTTGTCTTATCGTGGGTGATGTGAAGCAGAGTATTTATCGTTGGAGAGACTCGGACTGGCAGATATTGAACAAGCGAATAAATGATGAGTTCTCACGATACCTCGACCTTCAGGAGCTGAAGACTAACTACCGAAGTGCTGGGCAAGTTATCCATTTCAACAATCAGTTCTTCAGAAAAGCCACCGAAGTTCTTAACCAAGAATCGGATGACTTGAGAAAAGCGTATGCTGATGTAAGACAGAATGTTCCTGAAAAGAACGAAGGACAAGGTCTTGTAATGGTGGATAACTATGTAAATATAGATTATGAAGATGAGACTTGTCATCGCATTCTTGATACTGCTAATGCTTTGCACGAACAAGGTGTTGATTGGAACGACATGACAATCCTTGTGCGTAAGAATAAGTTTATCCCTACCCTATGCCAATACTTTAACGAACATAGGGATGAGATTGATACAAAGATAGTTAGTGATGAAGCATTCAGACTTGACTCGTCTCCTGCTGTAAACCTTATTATCCTTGCACTCACCGCTATATGCAATCCAAATAATAAGTTCCATCTTCGCAATCTTGCCATTCATTACCAGATGGCGTTAAATTGTGATTACGACATCAAGCAGAATGCTAATGAATTCTTCCTTGCTGATGATGAGACTATAGACGAACTTCTCCCAAAAGGATTTAGAGCGAACATCGAGAAGTACTCATTCACGCCACTCCATGAATTAATAGAGGAACTGTATGATGTACTTTCGCTTGAAAGCATAGAAGGACAGGACTCGTATCTTTTCTTCTTCCATGACCAGATAAACAGTTATGTGGAAGACAACCAAACTGATATCGACAGTTTCTTGACATATTGGGAAGAGAAGTTGTGCGAAAAGACCATTCCTAATGGTGCATCGGACGGTATTCGCATCATGTCAATTCATAAGTCAAAAGGTCTTGAGTTCCATACAGTTATTGTCCCTTACTGCGACTGGGACATTAACGGAAGTTCCAACGACCTTATATGGTGTAAACCAAGTGAAGCACCTTACAACAATCTTCCTATCGTACCGATAAACAGTTCTTCAAAACTTGAAAACTCAATCTTCAAGGGCGAATATAGAGAAGAGGTCCTCAAGAACAATGTGGATAATCTTAACCTTATCTACGTTGCCTTCACCCGTGCTTCAAAGAACCTGGTTATCTTGACAGGAAAGAAACCTCGCAAGAATCCACCTACTTCGATTAATACTATCCAACAGTTAATCGTAGAAACAATGTCTCGTCTTATGGGATATGACCCATTAACAGACGACCCTAACGAGAAACCTCTTAATCTCGAAGAGACAAACGAAGGCGAAAGCACAACATGGATTTGCGGATATGTTGAACCAAGCAAAAGTAAAGAGGTAAAAAGCACTGAGAATGTGCTTGATAAACCTTTTGCAGATATAACCACATCGTTTGTTCATGAAGACTCGAATATCGAGTTCCGCCAGTCGAATGAGTCTGAGAAACTGATTCTTGGTGATGATGAAGATGAGGAAATCGAAAGTGTTGAAACGAAAAAAGTTGACAAGGATTACCTTGAACGAGGACTTCTTTACCATAAGATTTTCGAGTTAATCAAGACTAAAGATGATGTTGACAATGTGATTGATGAACTTGATGGACGAGGATATTTCGATTCGGTACTTAGTGTTGATGAAGCACGAAAGAACATCAAGCTCGCTCTTGAAAACCCAATAGCAAGCAGATGGTTCGAGGAAGGATGGAAAGAATACAAGGAATGTGCCATTATCTTCAAGGACAAGAATGGCAAGATGCAGGAGAATCGTCCGGACCGTGTCATAACTAATGGTGAAGAAACCATTGTGATTGACTATAAGTCGGGACACGAGAATCCGCATTATTCCAAGCAGGTAAGTTGGTATATGTATCTTCTCAAGCGTATGGGATACAAGAATATCAAGGGATATATCTGGTATTTCATGCAGAACAAGATAGAAACAGTTGAAGAAATGAAAGGAGGCAAGAAATGACAACAGACCATAAGAACCAAACAATGAACGCGGGACATTCGAAGTTTGTGCCATTTCTTCAGCTTGTAGCTGATGATTTGTTTAGGGAGTACGGTAATGACCTCTCGCAGGTTACCATTATCGTACCAAACAAGCGTGCAAACTTGTTCTTTAACCAGTATCTTGCTAAGCACATCACCGACAAACCTCTATGGACACCACAGTTCACAACTATTGGTGATTTGTTCTCGGAACTCTGTCCGCTTAACATCGCTGATTCTATCCAGCAGATTTGTAAACTGTATCAAGCATACAAGAACGTATCGAATACAGACGAGACTCTTGATAAGTTCTACTCATGGGCTGAACTCATGAAGAACGACTTTGAAGACATCGACAATAACCTTGCTGATGCAGAGAAGCTGTTCAAGAACATCGAAAATCTCGAAGAACTAAAGGACTACTCTTTCCTTTCGGACAATCAACGCAGAACACTCGAGCATTACTTTGACAGTTTTAATATTGGTAGTGGTTCGTTGTTGAAGAAGCGTTTCCTCGGAGTATGGCAGTACATGTTCCCAACATATACTGAATATCGCAGACTTCTTACAGAAGAAGGACTCTGCTATTCTGGTATGATGAAGCGTTATGTGGTTGAAGGAATTAAGGAAAATGAGATTGATATAGACGCTCATCTTAACAATGGAGTGTATGTAGTTATCGGTTTCAATGTATTAAACGAAACCGAGAAGAAACTCTTCCAATACATTGCAAAACAACGTACTACTCTCTTCTATTGGGACTATGATGAGAAGTATTTGCATACTGAAGCGGGACGATTTGTTGCAAGCAACATAAAGATGTTTGGTAATAGATTTGCCGAACATCCAGAATACTATCGCCATTTCGGAACACAGCAGTCAGTTAAGTTCATTAAAGCTCCAACTGAGAATGCTCAGACTCGATATGTGAGCCAATGGATTGATGAGAAGGTGACAGAACATCCTCTGCAGGAATCTGTTGTTGTGCTTTGTAATGAGAATGTTCTTCAACCCGTGCTTCATTCTATCCCATCAAATGCATCGGGCAAAAATCTTGAGATGAATGTCACAATGGGTTACCCTTTGCAGTACACCCCTATCTATAGTTATGTGATTGCTCTCATGGAACTCCAGATGCGCGGAGCCAAAGGAGGCGACCAATGGAAATATAGAGAGGCTTCAGTCATACTGAAACATCCATACACAAAACGAATCATTGGTGATAAGGCTATTGAGGTTCTCTCAATTCTGAAAGAGAAGAACACGATGTTTCCTCGAACAGAACAGATACTGGAATATGTAAAGGATGATGAGAATGCGGTTTCTTATCTCAAGAGCATCTTTACAACGGTGTCTGGACATTTAGCACTTATTGAATACCTTATAAATATTGTAAAGGTTATTGGTAAGAGCTATAAGGAGGAACTTCAGGACTTCAAGTCTCGTGTGAGAAGAAAAGAGAACATCGAGAAGGGTGACTTTGAATTGCAATTATACTTTGAAAGTGTGTTTGCGACTCATAGTGTGCTTTCACGAGTTCATACATTGCAGGAACGTGAAACCATCTTTAATGTGAACAATTCCACTCTTTCTCGTCTTCTTGTGCAGATGTTGAAGCAGAAGAGCATTCCATTCCACGGTGAACCTGCAATAGGACTTCAAGTCATGGGACTGCTCGAAACACGTAACCTTGACTTCCGAAATGTCATAATGCTTTCGGTTAACGAAGGTCAACTTCCTAAGTCAGAACGAATGGCATCACTTATTCCTTACAGCCTTCGCGATGCATACGGAATGACTACTATAGAGAAACAGGTTTCGCTCTATGCCTTTTACTTTTGCAATCTTCTGCAAAGAGCAGAAAATGTGACCGTTATGTACAACTCGGCTACTGATGGAATGTCAACAGGCGAGATGTCACGTTTCATGATGCAACTGCAGGTGGAGTCGAAGAAGATATTTGGAAGGAACGATGCCATCGAACTGTTTTCTCTCACAGCTCCTAACGAAGCACAGGTTGTTAATAATGTGATTGTTGAAAGAAATGATGATGTGAAGAAGATTCTCGGTTCGAGATTGAAGATTTCTCCAACAGCAATCAACAGTTATATTGATTGTCCACTGAAATACTACATGCAACGTGTGGCAGGTTTTCAGGAAGACAATGATGTTTCTGAAGAAGTTGATAATGCAATGTTCGGTACTATCTTCCATAAATCAATGGAACTGATATACAAACCTCTTCTGAACAAGCAACTGCTTCCTACGGACATAAATGCTCTTCTCTCAAAGAAGAAATACATCGAGGATATAGTGGATACAGCATTCGCTACAGAGTATTTCAAGTTGAACTCAAAAACTAATAAGGAGTTGCATTATAATGGAGAACAGCTTCTTAACCGTCATGTTATCATTGACTACGTGAGAAATCAGCTTATATTTGATGCGAAGTCATGCCCTATGACCGTATTAGGACTTGAAGAGAAGATGAAAGGCGTTATAGTCCTTGATGATGAAGACAAGACAGAGATTGAGATTGGAGGAACGATAGACAGATATGAACGTCTTCACACAACAAGGGGGGATGTGTTGCGAATCACCGACTATAAGACCAATGCTAAGGCACAGAAGGCTACTGACCTCACTTCTATATTTGATAGCGAAACGAGCAATAGACCTTATAATTATCTGCAAGCCTTGTACTATTGTGAGGTTGTTGCACAATATTTGCACCCTGACTGCCCTATTTCACCTGCACTCATGTACATCAAGACTGCACTTGATTCTCGTGAATGTAGGCTTAGCATCGCAAAGGAATTTGTGGAAGACTATGTTTCACAATACAGGTCGGAATATGTAGAACTTCTGAAGAAAAAGCTGTTGGAGATATTTCGTTCTAATGTTCCTTTCACTCAACATGAGCATTATTGTGAGTCATGTGAGTTCCGAAACTATTGTAAAAAATAAAACATCATTATATGAATTACGGATTTATTAAAGTTGCATCAGCTATACCATCCGTTAAGGTGGCTGATTGCGATTACAACGAGAAACAGATTGAATCCCTCATTCTTCAGGCTGAAGGTAAGGGAGCAGAGGTGATTGTGTTTCCTGAACTCTGCATCACGGGTTACAGTTGTCAGGACCTCTTCTCGCAGCAGTTGTTGCTCGAACGTGCTGAAGAGGCTCTCTACCACATTCTTGACATTACTCGTTCGCTGAAGATTATCTCTATCGTAGGAATGCCTGTAATGGTCAATTCATACCTTCTCAATGCTGCCGTTGTAATTCAATGCGGCAAGATTCTCGGTGTTGTTCCAAAGACTCACTTGCCTAACTACAAGGAGTTCTACGAGATGCGTTGGTTTGCTTCTGCAAAAGTTGTGGGTGATACTACTACACACCTTTGTGCTCAGATTGTGCCAGTTAGTGCTAATATCATCTTCCGCACTACTGAATTCAACTTCGCAATCGAACTCTGTGAAGACCTTTGGGCACCTATTCCTCCTTCATCTTATCTCACATTGAAGGGTGCAGATGTCATCTTCAACCTCTCTGCTTCGAATGAACTTATCTGTAAGCACAATTACCTTCGCGAACTCATCTGCCAACAGTCGGCTCGTGGTCTTTGTGGATATGTGTATTCAAGTTGTGGTTATGGTGAAAGTACACAGGATGTTGTGTATGCAGGAAATGCTTTAATATATGAGAAAGGTGTTTGTATTGCTCAAAGCAAGCGATTCTGCATGGACGAACAACTCATAATCTCGGAGATTGATGTGGAACGCATTCGTACTGAACGACGAATTGATTCTACTTGGAGTGATAGCGTTCGCAACCTTACAGATAGAACAGTTGTTGATGTTGACTGCAAACTCATGGACCCAACATACGACTTCCAACTCACTCGTTGGGTGAATCCACATCCTTTCGTGCCTGGAGGTAAAGAACTTGATGAACGATGTGAGGAGATATTCGCCATTCAGGTAGAAGGTCTTGCAAAACGAATACAGCATACATGGGCAAAGACTGTTGTACTCGGCATCTCTGGCGGACTCGACTCAACACTTGCTCTTCTCGTATGTGTGAAGACAATGGATAAGCTCAATCGTTCACGCAAGGACATCGTGGGTGTTACAATGCCTGGTTTCGGAACAACAGACCGCACA
>CALBJW010000180.1 GCA_937893145.1 uncultured Prevotellaceae bacterium
GTTCGTTCGAGGAAATGCTTCAGAAGGGTCTTCGTATGATTGGTCAGGGTATGCACGGTTTCGTGGGTAACGACCACACTAAGTTCGAAAACCTTGATGAAGAACTTGCCAACCCAACAGACCTCCGTATCTTCGCTATCGCTCAGGCTCTCGAAGAGGGTTATACAGTAGAGCGTATCGAGGAACTCACTAAGATTGACCCTTGGTTCATCGTTCGCATGAAGAACATCGTGGATTACAAGCACAAGCTTGAAGGCTACAATGCTCTCGAAGAGATTCCTGCTGATGTGATGCGTGAGGCTAAGATTCTTGGTTTCTCTGACTTCCAGATTGCTCGTTTCGTTCTCAAGCCTGAGAGCAACATGGAGAAGGAAAACCTCGCAGTTCGTGCTTATCGTAAGAAGCTCGGCATCCTCCCAGCCGTTAAGCGTATTGAGACTGTAGCAAGTGAGCATCCAGAACTCACTAACTACCTCTACATGACATACGCTGTGGAAGGTCACGACATTAACTATTATAATAATGAGAAGTCGGTCATCGTACTCGGTTCGGGTGCATACCGCATCGGTTCGTCGGTTGAGTTCGACTGGTGTTCGGTAAATGCTATCAACACAGCTCGTAAGCTCGGTTATAAGTCTATCATGATTAACTATAACCCTGAGACAGTATCAACAGACTACGATATGTGTGACCGTCTCTACTTCGACGAACTCTCATTCGAGCGTGTTCTCGATGTTATCGACCTCGAACAGCCTCGTGGTGTTATCGTTTCGGTAGGTGGACAGATTCCTAACAACCTCGCTATGAAGCTTCACCGCCAGAGTGTGCCAATCCTTGGTACAAGCCCTGTAAGTATCGACCGCGCTGAGAACCGTGGTAAGTTCTCTGCTATGCTCGACCAGCTCGGCATCGACCAGCCTAAGTGGAGCGCACTCACAAGCATGGAGGATGTGAAGAAGTTTATCGATGAGGTAGGTTATCCTGTTCTTGTTCGCCCTTCATACGTCCTTTCTGGTGCTGCGATGAATGTTTGCTACAGCGATGAAGAACTCGGTCGTTTCCTTGCAGCTGCTTCAGAAGTAAGTAAGGAGTACCCGGTCGTTATCTCTCAGTTCATGACAGAGACTAACGAGATTGAGTTTGATGGTGTGGCACAGAACGGTGAAATCGTAGAGTACGGTATCTCAGAACATGTTGAATTTGCTGGTGTTCACTCAGGTGATGCTACAATGGTATTCCCAGCACAGCAGATTTCATTTGCTCAGGCTCGCCAGATTAAGAAGATTTCTCGCGCTATCGCTAAGGAACTCAATATCTCTGGTCCATTCAATATCCAGTACCTCGCAAAGGGTAGCGACATCAAGGTTATCGAGTGTAACCTCCGTGCCAGCCGTTCGTTCCCATTCGTTTCGAAGGTGCTCAAGCGCAACTTCATCGAGACTGCTACAAAGATTATGCTCGATGCTCCATACCAGAAGCCAGATAAGTCGGCATTCGACATCGACCGTATGGGTGTCAAGGCTTCTCAGTTCTCATTCGCTCGTCTCCAGAACGCAGACCCAATCCTCGGTGTAGATATGTCTTCAACAGGTGAGGTTGGTTGTATTGGTGACACATACGAAGAGGCTCTCCTCAACTCTATGATTGCTACAGGCTACAAGATTCCTTCAAAGGAAAAGGGTATCATGCTCTCAAGTGGTGGTGCAAAGGAGAAGGCAAGTCTTCTCGATGCAGCTCAGGCACTTGCTAAGGCTGGTTACACAGTTTACGCTTCTGAGGGAACAGCTAAGTACCTCAACGAGAATGGTGCTAAGGCAATCGCTGTAGGATGGCCAGACGAGACAGGTTCAAATGTGGAGAATGTGATGGATATGATTCACGACCACAAGTTCGACCTCATCGTTAATATCCCTAAGAACCACACAAAGCGTGAGCTCACTAACGGCTACAAGATTCGTCGTGGCGCTATCGACCATAACATTCCACTCATCACTAATGCTCGTCTTGCTTCTGCATTCATCGAAGCATTCTGCGCTCTCTGTCAGGAGAACTTGCAGATTAAGAGCTGGCAGGATTATGAATAATTTTCTTGAGGAAAATTATTTGTAAGTGAAAAGTGAAGAGTGAAAAGTGAAAAATTTGCTACCGCTTTGGCATCCCCACAGTAGGAATAACAAGTCCGGTAGGAAATTTTTCACTTTTCGCTTTTCACTTTTCGCTTTTTTTCTCTTTTTTCTCTGCAAAAATAACTATCTTTGCACAGTAAGGTTTAATGAGACATTCATTTATGTACAAATACTCAATAATCATTCCACATCACAACTGCCCAGAACTGCTGCAGCTATGCCTCGACTCTATACCTAAACGCGATGATGTTCAGGTCATAGTGGTTGATGACAACAGCGATTCGGACAAGGTGGACTTTGCCCATTTTCCAGGACTGAATGCTCCCAATACAGAGGTTTATCTGACAAAGGAGGGTAGAGGTGCTGGATATGCTCGCAATGTGGGACTGGAACATGCAAAGGGCGAATGGCTTCTGTTTGCGGATTCGGATGATTATTACGCTACGGAAAATCTGAATGAACTGTTGGATACAGACTACTCTGCTGTGGATGCTGTGGCTTGGTTCTACGAGATGATACAGGGCGAGAGACATGTTGTGTATGGAGATTTCAGCGGACAAACGGTTACTATCGAGGATATGTTTCGCATGAATGAGCCTTGGCGAAAGATGGTGAAGCGCTCTGTTGTGGAGAAACATGGGATTAAGTTTCAGGAATCAATGGTTTCCAACGACCTGATGTTCTCATTACGGTTGGCGAATGTCTGCAAGAGTTTTGCTTGGCACGATAAGGTCATCTACAGATGGATTCGCCGTCCACAATCCTTGACAGGTGGCTATTCGGGTAAGAAACTCTATGCAGCCCTGAATGTTTCGATAGGTGCAAATCGTTTCCTCAAGTCTGTTGGCAAGGAGAAATACTTCGACCGCACAGGATATTACCTTTCGATAGTGTGGCAGGATTCAAAGTTGAAATACTGGTGTTATCTGCTGAAGATTTGCTGTATGATAGGGTACGAGGCGGCTGATAAGTTCAATCGGAATGCTTGCGAGATGCAGTACATGAAGGTCAATGTACTTGCCCAGATGTTCGATGCTCTTTGTGTTCGTCTTGGAGCATTCAGGAATAATATAAAATAATAATGTGGTTCTATGGCAAAACATGCTTACCTTATAATTACTCATAAGATTGATTTCACCCTTAAGACTTTGTTGTCGCTCCTCGATGATGAGAGGAACGACATATTCCTTCATGTGGACAAGAAGACCGTTGGTTTTCAAGAATCGGATGTGGAGGGTATAGTAACGAAAGGTTCGCTCCATGTTCTGAAGCGCAGGCTGGATGTTCGATGGGGACATCATTCGTGTGCATTTGTTGAGTTGGAGTTGCTTGAAGAGGCAACAAAGCATGGGCATTACGACTACTATCATCTTCTTTCGGGTGAAGATTTGCCGATAAAGTCGCAGGACTATATACATGACTTCTTTGATGCCAATAAAGGAAAGGAGTTTGTGCGTTTCCAGTCGGAGACTTTTCCTTTCCCAGAACGAATGGCATATTATTATCCTTTCCAGAAGTACATAGGAAAAGGACATAAGGATGGTTTTCGTGGTAGGCTTACCCGTTGGGAAGACAAAATCCTTAGGTGGCAGGAGCGACATAATGTTCGCCGCAACAAGGATGTGAAGTTCCAGAAAGGAACGCAGTGGTTCAGCATCACAGACGAGTTGGCGCGTGACCTTATCGCCTTCAAGAGTAAGGCGAAGCGTATCTTCTGGCTTACCTTCTGTGCTGATGAAAGTTTGGTTCAGACCTATATTGTCAATAATCCAAAGTACATTGAACGCCTCTATCATAAGGAGTTTGACAATGATATGGTTGCCATTCAACGACTCATAGACTGGAAGCGTGGTTTCCCTTATGTATGGCGAGAAACCGACTTCCAGGAGATTATGGATTCAGAACTTCTCTTTGCTCGTAAGTTTGACTGCAAAGTAGATGCTGAAATCATCAAGAAGATTGCTGCGGCTCTTAGTTGATGGTGAATGTGACCTTTACATTCACAGCCTTTCGAGCCTTTCTGTACTGCATTGTGACAGTATGTGAGTCGCCCCTTCTACAAATGTCTGGGTGGCACCCGAATGCCCATTCATACATGTCATTCGACTCTATGTAGATGTGGCTATCATTGCCCCAATCGTTTGTGTTTCCTTTGCTGTCAAACCATGCACCATAGGCTTTTGCTGCTGTGTTGTCTCCTTGTGTGCCATCAGCATTGAGCGGAACGAGAGACTCAGGAGAACCGCCAAGAAGAGTCTCCACTTCTGTTCTATCGATGTATATGGTGGATGATTGGTTGTAGCCTGTGCTCTTCTTGCAGGTTTGTGTCTTTTTGATGGTGCCTACAACTTCTGCTTCACCACTGTCTATGCCATCAGGATATTTGTTGATTACATCGTTGAGGACATACACTCTTGTGGTCAACCAGTCCTTCATCTTTATAATTTCTTCTTTTGGAGTGAAGTAGGTTGTGTTCCACCAGCCTGAACTTGAAACGAGTGGCCATCGGTCACAATCACGAGAGTAAGTACCTTCGTTTGTGAGAGCATCAATATACTTCTGTGTCTCTTCCCAACATGCTTTGTTGATACTGCCCGAAATGGAGTTCCACTTGTCCTTGTATTGCTTTACGAAGGTAGCATTACCAAACATGTTTCTCCAGAACATATTTATCTTTTCGTATGCTCCACTTCCGCTTACAGGTTCGTTTCCCAAGACAAACTCATAGGTGGAGGAGAAGAATGTGTGACCAGTGGTCATGTCATCCCATCTGAAGTCGAAGGCGGCATCCCAGTCCCAAACTGGTCCAAAGGTGTATTTGCCTCCCTTATCCTTATACATATACATACTTCGTGGTGCTCCAATCTCAACGTTGAAGAGGTATTCGTGCATCTGTAACATGGAGATATACGAAGGAATGTCAACCAAAGAATCGAGCATCTCGTAGTCACGGTTCTTGATGGCTTTCTCTACCTCTTGAAAATCATTTGCGATATTGGTTATCTGTTCTTGGGTTGGGTCTTCTGGATGCTTAACACACATAGGCAAACGATATTCTAACGACCAGAAGTTGTCGGTTGCATAAGGCGAAAGTTCTGGACCATCGTCCTTGTCAAACGAGAGGAGAACACCATCCTCCTCATCAATATCAATGCGATTCTTGTTTATCTCAATCTTTTCAGTAAGTTGGTATGTGCCGATGTATTCGCCGTTAAGAAATACCTCCACAAAACGGGAATGTACGGTGTTTGGCATTCCCATGTATCGAGCTGCTGTGAAGGCATAAATGTTCATCATGTCTGTTACATCACGATAGTTGGCGAGGAGATTCCAATTCTTTGCTTTCTCCATTCCGAGCAGCTTGCTCTTTTCGTCGAGTTTGAACTTATAAGGCTTCTTGTTGTACCATTCCCAACTCGAATTGCCTCTGCCTCTAATTCTTCCTGTACCACTATAGTCCGAGTATTCGCCCTTACCATCGATGGAGATATGACAGTTCAACCAAACCTCCTTTTCTACGATATTAGCATAATCCTCAGTAGTGATATGCATGGTGAAAGGTCGGTACTTGTTGTGGCCTTTTTCTTCATCAGTAAGGTCATATCCAAACGAGATGCTGTCGATGTCGTTAATGTCAAAAGGCACAACCATCTCTGTGCTATCCGACTTTATAGCAATGGCATTAAGGGACTTTTCCTTATTGTTAAAGTCATACTGCTTGTATTTGCTTATTTCGAGAGGAATGGTCCAGTCTGTGTCGTAAAGGCTATGGTGAATTTTCATCCATTCCTGTGCGTCTGCATAAAGGGTGCAAATCAGTATGCTGACAACAAATGCAATAAGTCTTGTTTTCATATAGTGGTAAGTTTGAGATTGGAAAAAGTTTGGGTTCTTTATTCGAAAGCGTCGCAAAGCGAACGATAACTTTAGTGAAATGATAAAATGCGATTTTGTAATCTTTGTCTTTGCAAAATTACAACCTTTTTATTTATCTACAAAGAAAACATAACAAAAACAGTGTAATGGTTTTATGAAACAAAATCTTTTCCTTAACTTTGCATACAAATAAGGTAAAAAGGTATGAAAAGTATAAGTCTGAAGAAGGATCTCGCACATCTTGCTGCACCAATATTTATCGAAACACTTCTTGTCACGATGATGGGAGGTGTGGATACTTTCATGTTGTCAAAGTTCAGTGATAATGCAGTGGCAGCAGTGGGTGTGGTAAATCAGTTGGTGGTGTTTGCTTTCCTTGTCTTTCAGATTATCAATGTGGGAACATCCGTGCTTTGTTCGCAGTACCTTGGTGCTGGTCGTCGCCCAAAGATGGTTAAGGTTACGGCAGCCGCACTATTACTCAACCTTATTGTTGGTCTCACGGCAAGTGCATTCCTCTTTTTCGCTTCTCCGATGTTGTTAGGTTTTATGGGACTGCGACCTGAACTGATGCAGTACGGAGTACCTTATATGAAGATTGTGGGAGGATGTGTGTTATTTCAGGCTCTTCAGACAACTATCTCCGCATCACTCCGAGCAGACAAGAAGGCAGTTTATCCGATGATAGTCGTTTTTGTTGTGAACATTGTCAACATCATTGGCAACTATGCCCTTATCTTCGGTAACTTCGGAATGCCAGCCTTGGGAGTTGAAGGTGCTGCTATTGCTACCTCATTCTCTCGATTCACAGCGATGGTGCTCATGTTCTATTTCCTTTTCACAAAGCACATCCCATCGTTCCCGTTAAGTCTGTTCCGTCCTTTCCCAAAGCACGAGATAAAGAATCTGCTCAAGATTGGTCTTCCTTCTGCAGGAGAAAACATGTCGTACAACGCACAGCAGGTTGTTCTTACCTTCTTCATCAATCAGATTGGTAATGCAGAGTTGACCACATTCACATATATCAACAACATCGTGATGTTCGTGTATATCTTCTGTATCTGTATGGCACATGCTGGAGCAATCAGTATTGGCCATCTTGTTGGTGAACATAAACCTCGTGCTGCATACATACTCGGAAAATATGTCATGACAATATCGTTGCTTGTCACACTGACTCTGTCTGTAGGAAGTGCTGCGGCAGGAAAACCTCTCCTGTCACTTCTTACCGAAAACGAGCAGATATTGTCGCTCGGTTGTTTCATCCTTTGGGTAAATGTGTGCAGAGAATTTGGTAGAACCATAAATATCTATGCCACAAATGTTCTGAGAGCAACAGGCGATGTAAACTTCCCGTTCTATGTGGGAGTGGTAGTTCAGTGGACTGCCGGTGTGCTTTGTGGTTATCTCTTTGCTCTCCATTGGCATTGGGGACTTCTTGGCATGTGGATTGCATTTATACTTGATGAAAACATCCGCGGCATTATTTTCATTTGGCGATGGAAGAGCATGAAATGGGTGAAGAAAAGCTTCGTATAACCCAAAACAAGATAATTTTGAGGCTTTCACAAGGTTTGTTTTTCATTTTTCTTTCGCTTTTATTGAAAAAAGTCATACATTTGCATCCAAATTTTCAGTTTGAATATCGAAACAATCAACAAGCACTCCAAAACCCGTAAGTAAGATGAATGAAGTTTACTCTATTGAATGTACAAATTTCCCGTACGCACTTGATACCAATCGTATCTTTTTCGTTGAGCGTGAGTATGAGTGGTACATTAATCAATATATAGGTCGTAACCGCACTCGTTTCGAAAAGGCATTCGCCAATTTCGACTACGAGTTCTGTTATCTCCCATGTTCTGCCAGTCTCGATGTGGCACATACCGTGCACCAGATTCTTGTGGCATCACGCGATGTCAACTGTGCTCTGTGTAAGTTTGGCTACATGGATGGCGACAAGGCTGTGTTCTATTGTGTAGAGTTGGATAATGATGAGCGTCAGGAGAGCCTTGCAAAGCAGTTCTACCACTTTGCTTGCTGGTGCAAGGTTGAGACTGATCGTCGCCAGCGTTGGGTTGAGTTGGACAAACTCACCGCAAAGGAACATCGCGAACTCTATGGCGATGTTTACGATAATGTTGTTCAGTCGCCTCATGTGCAGATTGTGCATGATGTTGACCAGTATGAGCAACTTGAAGAGTATTTTGATGCAATAGAGGAATCTCAGGAAACGAAGAATGTCTCTTATACAGACATGCAACTTGAAACCCTTCACAATATTGCAGAGGAATTGCGTAACATGGGAGTAGAGGAGTCTCGTATTCGTGAAGCTATTGAGCAACCTAAAGAGCTCTCGCGTCTTCAGATTACGGAGGACCACCGCATTCTTCTTCCCGACTATGATAAGGAGGTTCAGCTTCAGCCTATCGACAAGGCTTTGTTCTTCCTCTTCCTTCGCCATCCAAACGGTATTGGCATCAAGCAGCTTGTGGACTACAAGGATGAACTCTCTGCCATATATTCCGAGTTGTCTGGTCGAGTCAATCCGAAGGTGATAACCAGGAGTGTGGAAGCTATGTGCAACCCTTTGAAGAACTCGACTCATGAGAGACTGACCAACATACGCAAGGCTTTTACCAGTGTTATCGGTAAAAAACTTGCGGAAACCTATTGTATCTCTGGTAAGAAGGGAGAACCAAAAGTAATAACTCTGCCTACAGAACTCATTTCTTGGCAATAAACAATCCTTCAACAAGGTTTGTTTTTCTGATATCACAAGGCTTGTAATCGTTTTTCTTGGTTATAAGTCTTGTTTCTTTTTGTACCTTTGCCCAAAACTTATAAACAGAATTATTATGGGATTGAATGAAATTTTCAATGAAGAATCAAAGATTGAATTTGGTTTTCCAAAGGTGACAGACAAGTCTTGCAACATCATTAAAGTTATTGGTGTTGGTGGTGGCGGAGGTAATGCTGTCAAGAACATGATGCATCAGGGAGTGGAGAATGTCTCTTTTGCAATAGTTAATACCGATAGTCAGGCACTCGCCAAGACAGATGTTCCTATTAAGCTTCAGATTGGCAGTAACGGACTTGGTGTTGGAGGCAAACCGGAACTTGGTCGTGAAGCGGCAGAGTACTCAAACGAAAACATCAAGAAACTCTTTGATGATGATACCCGTATGGTCTTCATTACCGCAGGTCTTGGCGGCGGTACAGGAACAGGCGCAGCACCAGTCATTGCTCGTATTGCTCGTGAACTCGATTTGCTCACGGTAGGTGTGGTAACTCTTCCTTTTGCTTTTGAGAAGAGACTTCGAATAGAGAAAGCACTTAAAGGTGTTGAGGAATTGAAGGCTAATGTTGATGCTCTCCTTGTTATAAATAATGAACGACTGATGCAAATCTATTCCGATGGAATGACAACCATCAGCGATGCCTTCAAGAAGGCTGATGAGATAGTCACAGTAGCAACAAAGAGTATTGCGGAAATTATCACTTTGGAAGGTGAGGTGAATCGAGACTTCTGTGATGTACAGACCGTCATGAAGGATGGAGGTGGAGCACTCATGTCAGAGGGTAGGGCATCGGGTGAGCATCGTATTATGAAGGCTATGGCTAATGCTCTCAATTCTCCACTTCTCAATAATGTGGAGGTGGAACGCAGTCAGCGTCTTCTGTACATTATTTACCAGAGTCACAAGAATCCTGTTCTCATCACCGAACTCAATGAGGTTAATCAGTTCATGGACAAGATGGCGAGCGACCTTGAAGTGCTTTGGGGGTTATATTGGGACGACTCTCTTGGTGATGATGTTAAGGTCAACATCATATCTACTGGATTTGATAAGGAACGCCCAGTCACTCAAGAGCAGCGTGATGAGGAACGATTGAAGAATATTGAGGGGCTATATTCGCATTATTATGGTAATGTGGATGAGGGGAAAAACGAAACAGTGCCTTGTCAAGACGAAACACTGCGTTACGAAGACGAAACGCTTCGCTACGAAAGCGAGGACGAGGACCATGATGAAACACTCCGTTGCGAAGAACAAGCGGATGAGGACGAGTCTTCCGATTCATTGGTTGAAAGTGAGCCAGAATCCAGTTTTCATCGTCCAACATGGCTTACAAAGTTCATTGAGATTGCGAAACGTATTGTAGATGATGAGGAATCGTGAAAATTTCGTGCTTTCGTTTTGTGGTTTGAAAAAATAGTTGTTCCTTTGCATTAAGATTTATATCGTGAGTTTTGAATTCCTAAATGCAATGAAGATTATATACAACAAATATTTCCCAATCAATCCCTTCTGGGCGACCAATGTGTTTGGCATCATCTTTTGTCGAATAGATAAAGGCGAGTTGACAGAGGTGGCAAAGAACCATGAGTATATCCATACCATGCAGCAAAGGGAGTTGGGGTATATAGGTTTTCTCCTTTGGTATAATCTTGAATGGCTGTACAAGACCATAAAGTATCGCAGCCGAATGAAGGCCTATCGCAGTTTGATTTTTGAGCGTGAAGCATACGGTATGCAAAGCAACCTCAACTATTCAAACGAAAGGCGACCTTACGAGTGGTTTTACCACTACACCGAACCAGGCACACTGGCATACGGATTTGGGCGCATCCTTGTTGGGATGAGGCAAATGATAAAGAGGTGTTCAAGATGATATGTCTTGAACACCTCCTTTTTCATTATATAGTAGTATGTTATTTTGAAGCGCAGAATTCTTTAATCGTATCTGCCAACTGCTGACCTTTCTTCATTCCGAGTCCATGCACGGTTCGCATCTTGTCTTCATCCAGTTCTGTACGCCCAATGTTCAAAGGTTCGTCGGGGAAGATGAGAAGTGTGTTGCCTGCCTTTTCCTGAGAGAGCATATACTCCACCTGTTCGTTGTATGCATCATGGCGACGCATCATGCAGTCTGCAATCTTTGGATATTTGCGTGAACAAAGGCGGAAAAGCCATCCGATGCTTGTCGGTTCCTTCACATAGCCTCTTGGACGAGTGAGGATAACCACATTGCGCTCATATCCCATCTTCTGAAACTGCTTGAGAGGAATAGAGTCGGTCATACCACCATCGAGATACACATGGCCATCAAGTTCTACAGGATGGGAAACGAGTGGCATACTGGCTGTTGCTCTCATCCATTCCAGTCCTTCATAGTCGAATGATGTGAGTTCCTTGTAGAATGGTTCACCTGTCTCGATGTCTGTTGCGACAACATAGAAATGTGATGGGTCTGCTCTGAACGCTTCGTCATCAAACACATCAATCTCCGTAGGTACCACATGATATGCGAAATCTGCACCGACGATGTCGCCTGTGCGAATTAAGGAACGAATACCCATGTATCGAGGATCATCCTTGAGTTTAATGTTATAGCGAAGCGCACGCCCTATCTGGTGCGACTTGAAGTTGCAGCCGAAGAGTGCACCACCCGATACGCCGATGATACCATCAAAATGTATGTCTGCCTGCATCCAAGCATCGAGGATGCCAGCCGAGAAGAGACTGCGTAGTCCTCCTCCCTCCAGTATTAGTCCGTTTTTCATACTGCAAAGGTAGTGATTTTTCTGTTAAGTGGTATGCATTAAGACGATAAATTGCAAAAAAAGAAGCACATCAGGTACGAAACCCGATGTGCCTTGGAATAATATTGAGAATGTTTGTGTCGTCGTGTCTTTATTAAATAACGCCCTGAGCCATCATAGCCTTAGCAACCTTCATGAAGCCGGCAACATTAGCACCCTTAACGTAGTTTACATAACCATCAGGTTCTGTACCGTACTTAACACAGTTCTCGTGGATGTTCTCCATGATCCAGAGGAGCTTAGCGTCAACTTCTTCTGAAGTCCAGTTGAGACGCTGTGAGTTCTGAGCCATTTCGAGACCTGATACTGATACACCACCAGCGTTAGAAGCCTTACCTGGGCAGTAGAGGATCTTAGCATCCTGGAATACCTTGATAGCCTCTGGAGTAGTTGGCATGTTAGCACCTTCAGCAACAGCGATAACACCGTTTGCTACGAGAGCCTTAGCAGCCTCTTCGTTGAGCTCGTTCTGAGTAGCACATGGAAGAGCGATGTCAGCCTTCTCGAACCAAGGCTTAGCACCTTCTACATACTTAGCAGTTGGGTACTTGTCAACATATTCCTTGATACGGCCACGGTAAACGTTCTTGAGTTCCATGATGTAGTCGAGCTTTTCGCGATCGATACCATCTGGGTCGTAGATGTAACCGTTAGAGTCAGACATTGTCATTGGAGTACCACCGAGCTGGAGAACCTTCTCTGCAGCGTACTGAGCAACGTTACCAGCACCTGAGATGAGAACCTTCTTGCCTTCAACTGAGTCACCCTTAGTCTTGAGCATAGCGCGGAGGAAGTAAACTGTACCATAACCTGTAGCTTCAGGACGGATGAGTGAACCGCCGAACTCCAGACCCTTACCGGTGAGCACGCCCTGGAACTGACGGCAGTACTTCTTGTAAGCACCGAACATGTAACCTACCTCACGGCCACCAACACCGATGTCACCTGCAGGAACGTCGCAGTCTGCACCAATGTGACGATAGAGCTCGAGCATGAATGCCTGGCAGAAACGCATTACTTCAGCGCTTGACTTGCCACGTGGAGAGAAGTCTGAACCACCCTTAGCACCACCCATAGCGAGTGTAGTGAGTGAGTTCTTGAAAGTCTGCTCGAATGCAAGGAACTTGAGGATACCAAGGTTTACAGAGCTGTGGAAACGGATACCTCCCTTGTAAGGGCCGATAGCGTTGTTATGCTGGATACGGTAACCCATGTTAGTCTGGATGTTGCCATTGTCGTCCATCCAAGTAACGCGGAACTGATATACGCGCTCTGGAATACAAAGACGTTCGATGAGGTTTACCTTATCAAATTCTGGGTGTTTGTTGTACTCTTCTTCGATTGTTCCAAGTACTTCTTCTACTGCCTGATGATACTCAGGTTCATTTGGAAAGCGACGCTTGAGGTCTTCCAATACTTTTTTTGCGTCCATACGGATTTTGTTTTTTTAATTTTTATAATTTTGTTTGTTTGTTGTTGTTTTAAGAATAATCCTTCTGGGCGTGTCTGTGTTAGTTTTGTTGTTGTTTTGTGTCTGACCTGCACTCAGGTCTTTTTGTCGTGAAAAATGTATTTTTTTTATCTTTTATTGTGATAAAGGATTATCTAAGTAAAACGATTTGCACCTTAACATCGGCAAAAATGCCTTGTTGCTTTCGTTTTGCGATGCAAAGGTATGTATTTTATATCTTTTGAGCAAAAAAACAAACAAAAAAATGCTCTTTTTCTTCAAAAAAATGAAAAAAGGAGCATTTTTCGGTTAAATCGTGACAAAATGTATAATTATTTACAACGAAGTAATTGTCTTTTTGTTTCCTGCTTTCAAGGAAACTGCTATCTTTTTGCCATTAGGAAGTAGGATATTTGCTTTCGATTTGTCAGCACGCTTCGATTTGATGGTAAGCTTAGTTACTTTGCCATTCTTCCAAGAGAAACTTACTTCGTATCCGCCACGGCAACAGATGCCCGAAACGGAACCTTCCTTCTTCCACGCCTCAGGAAGAGCAGGGAGGAGTTCAATCTGTTCGGCAGAAGACTGGCAGAGCATTTCTATCACACCTGCTGTACCGCCGAAGTTGCCATCAATCTGGAATGGAGAGTGAGCATCGAGGAGGTTAGGATATGTGCCACCACCACGACGGCGGTCTGGTCCCTGGTATCCATCCGGACTGATGTACTTGAGCAATGTGCGGTAGATGTGGTATGCTGCTTCGCTCTCGCGGAGTCGAGCCTGGAGATTCACACGCCATCCTGTTGACCATCCGGTAGTCTTATCGCCCTTGATTTCGAGGGCACGCTTGCATGCAGCAGCAAGTTCTGGAGTTTCGCCCACCGAGATGTGATGTCCTGGGAAGAGTCCGAAGAGGTGCGACTGATGGCGATGGGTTGGTTCTGTGTCCTTCCAGTCATAGTACCATTCCTGCAGACTGCCATCCTTACCAATCTTATAAGGGAGGATGCGAGCGAGGGTGTCGTCAATCTTCTTGATGTATGCCTTGTCACCACCAAGTGCTATTGTGGCAGCCTTTGTGTCGAGCAGACACTCACGAATCATGGCGAGGTCTGCCGAACCACCATAGAGTGTGCGACCATCATAACCATCAGGAGTCATGTATGTGTTCTCTGGCGAAGTACAAGGTGAAGTCACGAGGTAGTTCTTTTCGCTGTCAGGAATAGGCGAGGCTGGGTTCATAGCCTTGATGTCCGAGAGAGGAATCATCCAGTTCATGCAGAAGTCGGCAGCCCCCTTGAGTGTTGGATATGCCTTGCGGAGATAGTCCTTGTCCATCGAGAAGAGGTAATGCTCCCAGATGTGTGTGCTTACCCATGCGCCACCCATGTTCCAGTTTGCCCAGTTAGGGTCGCCACCACCTTCACCTACAGGACATGTCATGCCCCAGATGTCGGTATTGTGGGCAAGACACCATCCTTCATCTACATTGTAGTACGACTTGGCTGTGAGTTTTCCTGTCACAGGAAGTTTCTCTATGAAGTCGAGCATAGGCTTGTGGAGTTCGCCGAGGTTGGCAATCTCTGAAGGCCAGTAGTTCTCTTCGAGGTTGATGTTCGAAGTGTAGTTACACGACCAAGGTGGAAGGATAGATTCGTTCCAGATACCCTGAAGGTTGGCAGGTACCATGTCTGTGCGTGAACTGCTGATGAGCAGATAACGACCATACTGCATGTAGAGTTCTTCGAGGTCTGGGTTGTTCTGCTTCTTGTCTGTGTATTGCAAGAGCTGCATGTCTGTAGGTAGATCTGCGATGCTCTTGTCTGTTGTGCCGAGTTCAATGGAGAAGCGGTTGAAGAGACGAGTGTAGTCGTCTGTGTGTCGTTGCAAGAGTTCTGCGTAAGTCTTGCCCATTGCATTGTCTATACGGCTACGAACAAGAGCCTGGTAGTTCTTGCCCTCCTTCACAGGGTCCTTGTCAAGACCATTGAAACTTGTTGCGATCGCAATGATGACAGTTGCTTCAGTACAGTCCTCAAGAATGAGTTCGTCGTTGTTTGAGGCACTCACCTTGCCGTCTTTATTTAAAATATGTACGCACGCACGATAGTGAATACCGCGATTGCTGTCATAGCGGTGCTTGATGGCAGCATCGGTGTAACTTGGCAGATTGCTGTATGCAGCATAACCATCCATTGTGAGTTCGCCCTTGTCGATGAAAGTCATGTGAGGAAGTTGACAATGGAAGGCAAAACGCTTGTTGATTTTATTATTTCCTTCAGCCTGAAGACGGATGATGATGGCCGAGTCTGGTGCAGAAGCAAAGTATTCACGACTGAACTGACCACCGTTTCCGGAATACGAAACATTAGCAATGGCACGACTTATGTCGAGCGAACGCTTGTACTTCTTTCCTTCCTCGCTGCCCTTGATGGTGCTGATGGTCAGCGAACCTACAGGCTGATAACTCTGGCTGTAGTGTCCCTGGTCCTTTCGCTGCAGTTGGTCGGCAAGGCGGTAGTTCTCGTCTGCCAATGCCTTGCGGATGTCGGGCAAAGCCTTGTAGCCATCAGGGTTCCACACCTTGAGGTCTGGTTCACCGGTCCAGAGAGTCATGTCATTGAGCGAAATCTTGTCCTCGTCCACACCACCATAGATGATAGCACCTTGTCTGCCATTACCGATTACCAGAGTCTCCTCGAAGTAAGTGGCAGGCTTGTCGTATTTCAGAGAAAGTGAAGATTGAGCATTCGCACTTCCGCTCCACAGCAGAGCAGAAGCCAAAGCAATAATAATTTTAGATTTTTTCATAAGAAGTGATATTATAAAGTATTTCTGCAAAGATATAGCAAATTTACAATATCTCCAAATGAACCTTTGTAAAACAGATAGAATGAAGTCTTTTGTTGCTCTAATACCGTACATTTCGTGAATAAAGCGTACAAGTTGTGAAGTTCACAATTTGTCCAAAACCATTTCATAACCTATCCGTTGTAGCCATGAAAAACTCCCTACCTTTGCATCGTCAAACAAAAAATAGTAATAACTCAAAAAAAACAAATGAAAATTATGAAAAAGTTTAAGTCAATCTTCGCAACAGCAATCATGTTCATCATG
>CALBJW010000181.1 GCA_937893145.1 uncultured Prevotellaceae bacterium
ACTCGCGACCCCAACCTTGGCAAGGTTGTGCTCTACCAACTGAGCTATTTCCGCAGGCGTATGTATGAAGCAATCCAAATTGTTTCCGGAATTGCGAGTGCAAAGGTATGTTTTTTATTTGTACCAGCAAAACATTTTGCTAAAAAAAACTCAGCTTTGCATGATTTTTCATGTTTCTAAACCTCGAATGACATACCGTCATACGCTAAATGTACATTTTCTGGTAACTTTTGCTCTTCGATAGCGTGGCACTCTATATGGTGCGACATGTGGATGATATAGGTCTGTTTGGCACCTATTCTTTCGGAAAAAAGTATGGCTTCATCGATGGTCTGATGTGACGGATGTTCCTCGTGTCGCAGTCCATTGACAACTAAGGTATCGATGCCTTCAAGGTACGCAAACTCGTCTTCAGGAATGGTCTTCATATCGGTAATATAGAGGAAATTTCTGATGCGGAACCCAACGATAGGGAGTTTGCCGTGGAAGACGCGGACCGGGAATATGCTGACGGGGCTATTATCCTCATCCTGAAGGATGATAGGCACATGGGGCTGGATGGTGAGCAGATTAATAGCTGGTACTCCAGGATAGCGCTTGTCCTTAGGGGTGAAGCAATATGGTATGCGTTCGATGAGGTGGTCGGCACAGAACTGTTCTGCATAGACATTAACATCGCCAAAGACGCTGTAAGGGCGCAGATCATCGAGTCCGCCCACATGGTCGTAGTGTTCGTGGGTAATAAGCACGGCATCAAGTTTGCGGAAGTCTATACCAAGCATCTGCTCACGGAAGTCTGGTCCACAATCAATGAGTATGCGACGACCATCGACATCTACAATAGCACTACAACGCAGCCTTCGGTCGCGAGGATCAGTGCTGGTGCAGACTGCGCAGTTGCATCCTATCTGTGGGACACCACATGATGTACCTGTACCAAGTATTGTTATTTTCATATAAAATTGACTTCGGGATGAATACTTACTCCAAACTTCTGCTCGACATCCTGACAGATGGTATGACATAGGTGGAGTATCTCGTCGGCTGTAGCACCACCGAGGTTAACAAGCACAAGTGCCTGCTTGGCATGTACCCCTGCTCTACCGATGCTCTTACCTTTCCATCCACACTGATCTATCATCCATCCTGCTGGTATCTTTACTCCATTTTCCACTTCGTAGAATGGCATATCTGGATAGTCCTTCTGTATGCGAAGAAAGACTTCACGACTAACCACTGGATTCATGAAGAAACTGCCCGCATTACCCTGTACCTTTGGATCGGGGAGTTTAGCGTTGCGAGTGTCGATGATTGCCTGGCGCACCTGAGCTATGGTCTGTGGGAGTGGTGTGACCTTTGACAGTCCTCCATAACTGAGGTTAAGGTGTGGATGCTTGGAGAGCCGGTATGTGACGTATGTAATGGCGTATGCCCCTTTGAGTTCCTTCTTGAAGATACTCTGACGATATGCATAGTCGCACTCCATAACTCCCATAACGCGCTTCTGTGCGGAACGGAGTTCGATGGCTTCTACGACAACGATGACGTCCTTTGCCTCCGCACCGTATGCTCCAATGTTCTGTACAGCACTGGCACCCACCTCACCAGGGATGAGGGATAGGTTCTCTACTCCCCCCCAACCATGTTGTACAGCGTATGCAACGAAGTCGTCCCACACCTCGCCCGCACCAACACGCACAAGGACTGAGTCTTCATCTTCCTCAATCACCTCCATGCCCTTGATAGCACTGTGAAGTATGGTTCCGTCAAAGTCCTTCGTAAATAAAAGATTGCTTCCGCCACCTATGTGCAGCAGAAGCTCATCCTCTGTAAACGTGCCGATAAGGGAACGGAGTTCGTCCTCCGAACTATACTCGACAAATCGCTTTGCCTTGGCGGCAATTCCAAAAGTGTTGTGTTCAAGTAATGAACAGTCGGTATATGTTTGCATAAGATTATGTTGCTTACAATTCAATGCCCACGAGTTTCCATTCGCCGGTAGTCTTTTCAAATTTGAAGTTCATGAAGAGACCGTTGCACACCCCTTCCATAAGCACATTCTTATGGGAGGTCTCGCTGCACTGCTGACCATAGTCAATGTTGACAAGCACATCACTTGGGAGTGGCATGTCGCCTCGCATTTCGAACCATTCATCGGCAGAGATATGCGTTTCCTTTGTGCCTTCCTCCTCTTCTTCCGGAACGATGAGTGTCAAAGGATACTTAAGACTTGTGCGCTGGAAGATGGAGTCAGAAACGAACTCGGAATAGAAATGAACAAAGTCACCATTGGCAGTCTCGCTGATTTCCTGCTTCTCGATGTCGAAAAGCACCCATTGACCTTCAGGAATACGCTTGAAGTTGAATTTTTCAACATATCCATCCTTGAGGTAAATCCACTGTACGCTGACCTCATGGACTGCAGTGTCCTTCTGAAGTGCAAGGTCTTGCTCACGTTCATATATTACTGAGAAGAATTCCTGCTGATCAAAACGGTTGTAGCGATGCCAGTCCTCTTTTGACAAAGTAAGCTCTGTATCCTCATCTTTGAAATGAAGCGGGAAACGGATACGCTGGTTCTGGAATCGTGCATCCGATGCAAATGTGAAGAAGAAATCGTCAAAGAGTTCATCTACAGCCTTTGGAGGTTCCACCTCGTCGAAAAGGTCGAGTGTGTCGAGGTCCTCATGCAAGAGGGAGTCTAACTCCGCCTCCTCAGCAAGCTGTGCTTCTTTCTTCCCCTGTCCACATGAGGCAAAGAGGAAAATGCCCAACACGAACAATATCAAATAACCTTTATTCATAGAAACTTATACTCAATGCCCTATAAAACTATCGATGAGGGCTCAATATCTGTCAAAATTCATGCAAATTTAAGGTTTATTTTTTATATTGGTTCAAAATATGAATAAAAAGCACTATCTTTGTGCCTAAATTTGACTAAAAGAATAAAAAATACAAGAAAAATGATAGAGAAAATCGCAAAAATGCTCAATGAGATTGAAGCTCTTCAGGCAAACTCGCTTGAGGAGATTGAAGCTCTCCGCATCAAATACTTGAGCAAGAAGGGTGAAATCACAGCACTCATGGCTGACTTCCGCAATGTGCCAGCCGAACAGAAGAAGGAGATTGGTATCAAGATTAATGAACTCAAGACAAAGGCCCTCGAAAAGATTAACGGACTGAAGGACGCCTTTGCTACAGCAGATACTGACTCGGACGATATCGACATCACTCGTACTGCATACCCTACTCCACTTGGCACTCGCCATCCACTCACAATCGTGAAAAACGAGATTATCGACATCTTCTCACGTCTCGGATTCTCTCTTGCTGAGGGTCCAGAGGTGGAGGACGACTGGCACGTGTTCTCTTCGATGAACTTCGCTGAGGATCATCCAGCTCGTGACATGCAGGACACCTTCTTCGTGGAGGCTCACCCTGACATCATTCTCCGTACTCACACAAGTTCTGTACAGAGCCGTGTGATGGAGAAGCAGCAGCCACCAGTACGCGTTCTTTGCCCTGGTCGTGTGTATCGCAACGAGGCAATCTCGGCTCGCGCCCACTGTTTCTTCCATCAGGTAGAGGGTCTTTATGTTGACCAGGATGTCAGCTTCACAGACCTCATGCAGGTGCTTCTCCTCTTCTCGAAGGAGATGTTTGGTGAGGACACTCAGATTCGTATGCGTCCAAGTTACTTCCCATTCACAGAACCAAGTGCTGAGATGGACGTGAGCTGTACTCTCTGTAAGGGCAAGGGCTGTGCCATGTGTAAGGGCAGCGGATGGTTGGAAATCCTCGGTTGCGGTATGGTTCACCCACAGGTTCTCGAGGCTAACGGCATCGACTCGACTAAGTACAAGGGTTACGCATTCGGTATGGGTATCGAACGTATCGCTAACCTCAAGTACCAGGTGAAGGACCTCCGCCTCTTCTCTGAGAACGATGTTCGATTCCTCAAGGAATTTGAAGCTGCAAACTAATACTTATAGTGAAAAGTGAATACAAGTTGAGTGAGTTCAACTTGTATTCACTTCTCTTCTAAAATCTATGGACAACAACAGGCAAATACGCATCGTATTCACGACAGATATTCACGGAAACTACTTTCCCTACGACTTCCGTCACGACCGCTGGGGCAAAGGTAGTTTGCAGCGTGTTCATGCTTTTGTTGCTCAACAGCTGAAGTCTAACCCTATAAGCACTATCCTCATCGATGGTGGCGACATTCTTCAGGGTGAACCTACAGCTTATTATCTCAATTACGTTGCTAAGGATGGACATCACAGCGTAGCCGACATGTGCAATTTCATCGGTTACGATGTAGGTGTGATTGGTAATCATGACCTTGAGACGGGACATGATGTCTTTGATGCATTTGTTGATTCGTGCAACTACCCTATCCTTGGTGCAAACTGCATTAGCAATGAGACTGGACTGCCATACTTCGACCCATATACCATTCTGCGACGCAGTGGTGTGAAGATTGCAGTGATTGGTTTTGTCACTCCTGCCATCCCCCACTGGATTCCAAAGCGTATTTGGCATGACCTACATTTTGAGGATATTGCTGAGTGCGCAAAGAAATGGATTGCTCATGTGAAGGAGGTTGAGGAGCCTGACTATATCATTGGTCTTTTCCACTCTGGTATGGAGGAAGGTATCATCACTCCGAACTACAAGGAAAATGCGGTTCACGAAACTGCATCAACCGTATCGGGCTTTGATCTCATCCTTTATGGTCACGACCATGCAAGCAATATGGTGTCGGTCGAGAATCCAGAAGGACGCGATATCATCTGTGTCAACCCTGGTTGTTATGCCCATTCGGTAGCGGAGGTTAACATCAAGTTCACCTTGAACAACGATAATATAGTGACGGGGCATGAGACCGACTGCCAACTCCACTATATTGGTACAATCAGTAACACCAGTTCATCGGACTTCAAGCGACACTTCTCGCATGACTTCAAACTAATCAAGGAATTTGCATCAGAGAAGATAGGAAACTTCACGGATTCTATCAACATCAACGATGCTTACTTTGGTTCGTCCGCATATATCGACTTGATACAGACTCTGCAACTTGAAGTGTCGAAGGCAGACATTTCGTTTGCTGCCCCTCTCTTCTTCAATGCTTCAATCGAGGCGGGAGAAGTGAAGGTGAGCAATCTCTTTGACCTTTATCGTTTTGAGGACCACCTCTACACAATTCTGCTTACAGGTGAGGAGATAAAGAAGTATCTTGAGATGAGTTATGCCTACTGGACAAACCAGATGAAGAACGAGGATGACTATATGCTACAGTTACAACCAATGAAGAACAATCCTTCTCGTATGGGTTTCAAGAACTTCATCTTTAACTTCGACTCTGCTGCCGGATTACGCTACACGGTGGATGTCACAAAACCTGAAGGGGAGAAGATATGCATTGAAGGTTTGGTAGATGGTCGTCAGTTCAAGGAGGAAGAACTCTATACTGTAGCGATGACAGCCTACAGAGCAAATGGTGGTGGCGAACTGCTCACGAAAGGTGCAGGACTTTCAAAGGAAGAGATTGACACTCGCATCATTGACTGCACAGAACGTGACTTGCGATATTACCTCATGCTATACATCAAGAATAATAAAACAATCCACCCTCAAGCAATGAACCACTGGAAGTTCATCCCTCAAGAGTGGGTTGAAAAGGCTTCTGAAAGGGAAAGGAAGATTCTCTTCAATTCCTGAAAGAAACCAACTCAAGTTGAGCAGACTCAACTTATACTATTTATTTTCATAATACCACCAGTAAGTGCTGCCGTACTCACGACGAGTGCGGTTTGTTTTTTCCCTCTTATCTGTGATACTATCCTTCATTGCATTATAAGCCGCATAACGCTCCACATACACCTTATTTATATATAGAGGGAGAGAATCGGGAGTGAACTCTGGGTGTTGCATCACGATTGCTTCCTGATAAGCACGAGGCAGTTCTGCCAGGATTGTATCTCCATAAACGGTACGGAACGTGGTGTTGAACTCATTAAGGTCTCGATCCAAGAGGTGGTAGCAAAGCAGATACTGCTGACAGTTCTCGTTAACAAGAACTGAATCTGCATTGAGCAATTCAAGGAAACGCTTTGATGTATGGATGCTATTGCCAGGAAACGCTCCAAGATGGAACTCAATGTTTCTCGTCGGAAATCTGTTGTCTGTGGCTGTATCTCTTAAGTCGAGCAATCCCTTAGTACCATAATACTGAGGATAGGAGAACATGCTATCAGCCAACAGCCCCTGTTTTGAGAGGGCATACATCCTGAGTTGTGTGAGTCGTTCACTGCTAACAAGCGCATCCTTGCCCACTCCTGCTGCCGCTTCATAGTCTTTAGCTGCAAGCAGTCGTTCAGTCTTCAACTCATACTTCTTCACATCATTTGATGTTGATACCAGTCCGCATCCAACGATGAAAAGCAACATGAGGAGATAGTTTGGCCACATCAGACTCGACACGCTCTGCATGGTTGCTTCATCAGCTTTCTCTGACTTACGAGCAATGATAACCACTAATGTATATACAACAAGGAACACTGGCAGTACCCACACCCATATTCCCCAGATGAGTTTTCCATCAAGGTCATCATTGATGTTTGTCAGCATCGAAAGCGCCAGGAATGATGGAGCAAAACTTAATGCGAAATGCTTGTTTGGGAAATATATAAATCGGGACAACACATGCTGAAACAACGCAAGCAAGAAGGTGATTATCGTGGCACCCACTACTATGGAATAGGATGTCAAACCACCTGACAGCACATGTTGTATCCACGCAAGCACCTCGCCCTGCACAAAGAAGAGGTAGCAGAAGCAAAAAGCAACAAACAGAAATCCGCAGGAGTAACGAATTACTCCCACGGGTTGATGTACTTTATTCATTATTCAGTTTTATTCAACTCTTCTGAGAACCATAGCGCAACGAGCTGGGATGTACAACTTCAACCAACCCTTTCCGTCCTTCTCATAGATAGGATCGTAGTTTGTGAAATGTTCTACACTATCGTCTGTAAGGTTGTTACCTCCAAAGAGTTTGTTATCAGTATTGAGTACCACTTCGTACTTTCCTTGTGGTACGATGAAACCATAATCTGTAAATGACTGCGATGGATTCCAGTTGAACACGAAGAGGAGACCACCACGAGAGTAAGCCATAACTTGGTCACCATCATTGTGCCATACCTCCTGAACAGGTGTCTTCTGGATGTTCTTCTCGCTCTTGAGAACAGAGAGCATAGCCTCATCAAAGTCGCCGAGATAGTGATAGCAGAGTTCCTTGTTGTCAACAAGGTTCCACTGACGACGACAATACTTATGACTCCAGCCGTTACCTTCGCGTGGGAAGTCAATCCATTCTGGATGTCCCCACTCATTACCCATGAAGTTGAGGTAAGCACCGTTCATTGTACTTGCTGTCACAAGACGAATCATCTTATGAAGAGCGATACCACGGTTTGCCATGAAGTTCTCATCACCCTTCTTGAAGTGCCAATACATATCGGCATCAACAAGCTGGAAGATTACGGTCTTGTCACCAACAAGTGCCTGGTCGTGGCTCTCTGCATAAGTAACAGTCTTCTCGTCCTTACGGCGATTAGTCATTTCCCAAAGGATAGAAGATGGTTTCCAGTCTTCGTCCTTCACTTCCTTCATTGTCTTAATCCAGTAGTCAGGAACATTCATCTGCATACGGTAGTCGAATCCATAACCACCATCCTTGAATGGGGCGCAAAGACCAGGCATACCACTTACGTCTTCAGCAATGGTGATTGCCTTAGGGTTAACCTCATGAATGAGTTGGTTAGCAAGGATAAGATAACAGATAGCATCATCATCCTGAGCACCATTGAAGTAGTCTGGATAACCACCAATAACTGGGTTATGGCTCAAGTAGAGCATTGACATAACACCATCGAAACGGAATCCGTCGAAGTGGTATTCATCAAGCCAGAACTTACAGTTAGAGAGGAGGAAATGAAGAACCTCACCCTTTCCATAGTCGAAACAGAGACTATCCCAAAGGTTGTGTTCACGACGTGGTCCAGAATGGAAATACTGCGAACCATCACCTGCGAAGTTACCAAGACCTTCGAGTTCGTTCTTTACTGCATGACTGTGAACGATATCCATGATGACTGCGATACCCATTTCATGTGCGGCATCAACAAGTGCCTTCAACTCTTCTGGAGTACCGAAACGGCTTGATGCAGCGAAGAAATTGCTGACATGATAACCGAAACTGCCATAATATGGATGTTCTGCGATTGCCATAATCTGGATAGCATTGTAACCATCCTTTGCAATACGAGGAAGAACATTGTCCTTGAATTCTGTATATGTTCCAACCTTCTCTGCATCCTGAGCCATACCAATGTGGCATTCATAGATGAGGAGTGGAGATGTGCTTGGCTTGAAGTTCTTCTTCTTCCATTCGTATGGCTGTTCTGGAGCCCAAGCCTGAGCAGAGAATATCTTTGTCTGTTCGTCCTGAACCACACGTCTTGCCCAAGCAGGGATGCGTTCGCCTTCACCACCATTCCACTTCACCTTAAGCTTATAGATATCGCCATGCTTCATCTGCTTGTTAGTAAGCTTAATCTCCCAGTTGCCACCCTTGAGAGCCTTCATCTTGTACTTCTCGTCTTCTTGCCATCCGTTGAACTCACCGATGACATAGATTTCAGTAGCGTTAGGCGCCCATTCACGGAGTACCCAACCCTTCTCTGTCTTATGAAGACCGAAGTAGAGGTAACCAGTTGCAAACTCGCTCAAAGTCTTTTTGCCCTGAGTAAGTTCATGAGCCTTCTCGATAGCATGAAGATGACGACCAACGATTGCTGGTTCGTATGGTTCGAGCCACTTGTCATTCTTGACAAGTCCTATATGCTTTACCTTAGGTGCCTTCTTTGCAGCAGCCTTTGGTGTTGTATTCTTTTTGCAAGCCATAATATTTACGATTTAACATTTAACCTTGAAAATAGCCTTCTCAATCTCAACCTCACTAACACATGGAGCATGACCATCCTGTGGGAAGAAGATGACGAACTGTCCAGGATAGATTGTGACATATTCCTTTGCCAATCCAGGATAGAAAGTGATGTCCTTCACCTCGTTGTACTCAGCCTCTGGGAGTTCCTTGCGAGGAGTGTATCCCATAGCCTCTGGCACATTAAGTGGAATCTGAATGTCAATCATGAGGTTGTGGCTTTCGATGCGAGCTTCTTCCTTTGTCTTACCACGAGAAAGGTTACGGTTAAGGAACAAGTCCTTGCCTTCAATCTCATATTTGCCAGCCTCGAGAGCAAGCAAATCATTCTGCGAAATATACTCAGCAACCTTACCAAACAATGGGTTAAGAGCTGCATACTTTCCTAAGTTGTCGATAGTGTCGATAATCATAGTATATCTTTTAGTTTAGTTAAAAATTCATCATGTATCAAACCATTGGTTGCAAGCGTTTCCTCACCAGTCAACCACTTGTTGCCACCACTATAGTCTGTGATGCGACCTCCTGCATTCTGCAGTATGATGCTACCAGCTGTCACATCCCAAGGCTTGATGTACGACTCGATGTAAGCATCAAATCGTCCACATGCCACATAGCATAATTCTGTCTGTGCAGAACCAAGATTACGAATGCTGATGCTGTTGCCATAGAGAGCATCTACAAGCGACTTGACCTTTGGTTTCCATCTATTCACATCGTAAGGATAACCGATGCAGATGAAGGCATCATTAACAACCTCTGCTCTGCCAACATGTATCTCCTCACCATTCATCAACGACTTACCGCCCTTGTACGAACTGAACATCTCATCGCAAACTACTTCGTAAACAACTCCCACAACGACCTCATCCGCTTCTTTCAATCCGATGGCAACACAATATGGTGCCATGTTATGCACAAAGTTTGATGTACCATCGAGTGGGTCCACAATCCAAGTCAAGGATGAAGTCTCCGTACTCTGCGAGTCGGCTGTTCCCTCTTCTGTGACGAAGTGTGCTTCTGGAACGATATCCTTGAGTTTTGCAACAATCAACTTTTCTGTTTCTTTGTCCACATAACTCACATAGTCGTGAGCACCCTTCACCTCTACGCGGTTGATGTCAAAACTCTTGCGTTGCTCACGGATAAAACCACCCGCTTCACGAGCAACCTCAATGACTCTATTTGTTATTAACTCGTAATCCACAGTCGTAAGCCATTACTGCTGAACAATTCTACCACGCTGATAAACGCCCTTTCTCAACACATTGCCGTTGCGGTCCTTCTCTACGAATGCACCATCACGAACATCATCAACAAATGAACCTTCATAACGAACTCCATCAGGACCTTCTTCTATGCCCTTGCCGTTCTTCATTCCGTTCTTGAAGTGTCCCTTGAACTTTGTTCCGTCTGAAAGGCGAAGAACACCTTCACCATTCATCTCGCCCTGAGCCCATTCGCCTTCATACAGGTCACCATTAGCACCAGTGAACTTACCACGTCCGTGCTCATGGTCATCAATCCATGTACCTTCGTATCGGCTACCATCAGGCCATGTGAACACGCCCACACCTTCCATCAGTCCGTTCTTGAACTGACCAACATACTTACGTTTGTCGGAATATGTGAAGATGCCCTGACCTGTGCGTTCACCACGCTGGTATTCACCTTCGTACTTATCGCCATTCTTGAAAGTGTAGATACCGCGACCATGCATCATGTCATCACGCCATCCACCTACATATTTGTCTCCATTAGCATAAACGTATGTACCCTGACCATTTCGCATGTCATCAGCCATCTCACCTGTATAGACAGCACCATCACGCCAGTCGAACACGCCCTTGCCACACTTCTTGTCACCTTTCCACATGCCCTTGTAATAAACACCGTTAGCCCATGTGTAGGTGCCTTCGCCTTCACGCTTGTCCTGATACCATTCGCCTTCGTACTTGTCTCCATTGTAGTAGTACATTGTACCTCTACCCTGCTGACAGTCTATATACCAAAGGCCATCATACTTATTATTATTCGCAAAGTAGTAAACACCGTTTCCGTGCTGATGATCCTGATGCCATGAGCCTTCATATTTTTCTCCATCGGTGAAGATATATACTCCGTATCCCTGACGCTTTCCCTTCACATATTCACCTTCGTAAACATCACCAGTCTTGAATGTTGTCTTACCTTTTCCACTTGGTTTGCCATTGTCAAGTTCACCGTAATATACAGCCTTGTCCTTTGGGAACTCGTAAGTTCCAATCACCACTTTCTGGGCGGACATAGACATGAAACTAAACGCGGTAACAAAACCAGCAAACAGATATCTCTTTATGTTTTTATTGCTATTATAGTGTATGTTCATTATTTTATAGTGATTTCCAAAATTACTCATTAAAATATTTTACACTACAAAAGTAATGAAAAAAAACGACAATACCTCAATTCTTTAAGATTTATTTAGTTTTTTAAGCAAAACATTATAGTTTTTGAAACACTGAGCAACGAAAACCGACGATGCAGAAACAAAGGAACAAAAAAAAAGTATCCTTACGGATACTCGAATTAACTTAACTTTAAAAACTTATTATGAAAAAAATTTTGGTAGCGAGTATGAGAATCGAACTCATCTTCCATGCGTGAGAGGCATGTGTCCTAGCCGATAGACGAACTCGCCAGGAGACTTAGCTTGCATAGGAGTTGGAAGCTCTCCTATGTAGCTCCTGCCATTTCAAGTCATTGGCAGTTTGTTAGGTGGTAGCGAGTATGAGAATCGAACTCATCTTCCATGCGTGAGAGGCATGTGTCCT
>CALBJW010000182.1 GCA_937893145.1 uncultured Prevotellaceae bacterium
TGGACGCTTACCTCACTTACCGACTCATCGAACCAGACTACGAGGTGTTTAACAACCTTGTGCTGCAGGAACGATGTGTGGAGAACTTCGACACGAAGAACTTCTGCGACTACAGGAAGGTGGGCAACAAGTGTATGAACTGCCATAACTACGCTGGACAGAGTCCGGAAAGGAGCATGTTCTATGTGAGAGGTGAAGGCGGTGGAGCCATACTGAATGAGAATGGCAATCTGATAAAGCTGAACCTCAGGGCGGAGGACATGGTAACGGGTAGTGTATATTACGGTTTCTCACCAGACAAGAGGTTTGTGGTGTTCTCAACGAATGTCATCATCCCAGCCTTCCACTCGCAAGGAAGCAAACGACTGGAGGTGTTCGACACGAAGAGTGATGTGTATGCAGCAGACCTCGTGAACCACACATTCATAAGAAGTGAGCTGTTGAGCGACAGCACTCAGAGCGAGACTTTCCCTACCTTCTCGCCAGACGGCAAGTATGTGTATTACTGCACAGCACAGGCACTCGACTCATTGGGCGACCTGAAGCATCAGCGTTACAGCCTTTGCAGGATTGAGGCTCCAAAGGAGGGCAAGGCTGAGTTTGGAACGGTGGTTGACACCATATACAACGGAAGAGAGGAAGGCAAGAGTGTGTGTCATCCTCGCATATCGCCAGATGGCAGATACCTCGTGTTCTCGACTGCCGACTACGGCACCTTCCCTATCTGGCACCGTGAGGCACGACTGGAGATTATGGACCTCAGCACTATGGAGCATCGCCCTATGAAGTTGGAGGGAAAGACAAAGAATGTGGGTTCGGACTCGTACAACTCATGGTCGAGCAACTCACGATGGATGGTGTTTGCCTCGAAGCGTGATGATGGTCTGTACGGCAAACCATACTTCACATATATAAATAAAAAAGGAGTGTGCTCGAAGCCTTTTGTCTTGCCTCAAGCACACCCAACATTCTATGATAATTGTTTGAAGTCGTTCAATGCTCCCGAATTAGGAACTGGTCCTTTGCCTTTTGATGCAGATGATGTAAGAAAGGTTTTGGGAGAGAAGGGAGTTGATTTTGAGTGAAGAGTGAAGAGTGAAGAATTTGCTTCCGCCTTGGGGCAAGAGCTGTTATCGCTTCGCAGTAAAAGCAAGAGGACAAACTCTTCCGGCAGGAAATTCTTCACTCTTCACTCTTCACTTTTCACTTAAAATTTCACCGAAATTTTCTGTCCAATGTACTTTACAGTCTTGGCTGCTCCTGAAGGAGTCTTGACTGTGAAGGTACGAGTCTTGAGCATTCCAGGGAACTCACCTGTACGCTTACCGATGGTAAGGGTGCGGGATGCGTCGTTCCATGTGAGAGAGATAGTAGAACAGATGCCCTTCTTGTAGTTGTAGTTGTCGCCTTCATCCTCGTAGAGAGTGAATGAAGCGTTCTTGCCTGGATAGACATTGAGAGTCATGTTTTCCTTCTGCTCATCAGCATACTGGATGTCTTCGCCAAGTGGAAGGATGCTACCAGCCTTGACATAGAGAGGACAATGAGCAAGTGGAGCATCAGCCTTTACCTTCTGACCACCATCGAGAAGTTCGCCAGTCCAGTAGTCATACCACGAAGCACCTGCAGGAAGATAAACCTCATACGACTTCTTCTGTGACCAATCAACTACTGGCCAACCGTTCTTGTACTCATCATTATCCTTCTTGTCCCAACCCGACATGGCGTTAGTCTTGAAAATCTTCTCCTGAGTGAAGAGAGGGTCAACAACTGGACACACGAGGAGACTGCGACCAAACATATACTCCTTGCCGAGGTCCCATGTCTGCTTGTCGTCCTTGAAGTCCATGACGAGAGCACGCATGAAGGAATCATCGTTCTTGCTCACCTGATAACTTGTGCTGTAGATGTATGGCATGAGCTGGTAACGCATCTTGACTGCATCAACGAGTGCATCATAAACTGGTTCACCTGCCTGGCCGTAGTGGTAGAGTTCGCGGTAAACCTCTGTACCATGACTACGCATCATTGGAGAGAAGATACCGAACTGCATCCAACGAACATAGAGTTCCTGATACTGAGGATTCTTTGTTGCTGAGTTGTCCTGTGAACAACGATTGTATGAGTTTGCGAAGAAACCACCGAGGTCTGTGTTCACATTAGGGTTGGCACACATTGTGTGGTTGAGACAGAGAGGAATCTGCTTGCGGAAACTATCCCAGTTTGAACCGACATCACCACTCCACGACATTGAACCATAACGCTGCTGACCAGCGAAGAAGGAACGAGTGAGGATGAAGACACGCTTGTCGTTATCGACAGCACGCTGATGTTCATCAACACCACCAACGGTCATGAATGGGAAGAGGTTACGAACGGAACGGTAAGAACCCATAGAGCACTTCTCATCAAGGTCTGAGTCCTTATAGCTGTGATGGTCTGGGTCGGTAGAGTCCATCCACCAAGCATCGATACCCATCTTGTGCATCTTCGAGAGGTACTTCCAGTAGATGTCACGAGCCTCAGGACTGTAGCAGTCATATACTCTTACACCTGAAGGGTAATCCATGCGAGGAGGCCAGAAAGAAAGACCACTCTGAGGCCATGTCTCGAACGAGAAGAGGAGGTCCTTGTCCTTGAGTTCCTTGAACTGGAGTGTGTTAGGACCGAATGAAGCCCAGATAGAGATGGAGATATGTGCGTTGTTCTTGTGAACATCATCAATCATACGCTGTGGATTGCCAAAGGCATCGTTGAGGAAGTCCATTGCATTCCAAGTGTAGTTGGAACCCCAATACTGCCAGTCCTGGATGATGCCGTCGAAAGGAATCTTGAGGTCACGGTACTTGTGAACCACTTCGAGCAGTTCATCCTGGCTCTTATAGCGTTCGCGAGACTGATGGAAACCGTATGTCCAGCGTGGCACCATTGGCACCTTACCTGTGAGTTGACGCATGAGACGGATAACGCCATCAGCATTGCCACCATACATGAAGTAGTAGTCAACGAGGTTGCCCACCTCACTCTCAAGTTCGAGTGTGGCATTGTCATCAATGCGAGTAGGAGAATAGTTGTCCCAATAGATACCATAACCCTTCACGCTCTGGAAGAAATGTGCATAGTCTTCAAGGTTTGACTGTTCCATACGACGATGTTCGCCACGAAGGTTCATCTTGCCATTCTGGAGCATACCAACACCGTAGATTGGTTCGTCCTGGTCGAGTGCGAAGCCCTGCTTCACCTTGTACGAACCCTTGTCGATGCCCGATGTGATTGGAGTGAAAGCACATTCGCCTTCGTTCATGATTGCATCGCCATTAGGTGTTTCGAACGACACCTTTCCATCTGGGCTGACTACAACGGTAAGGGCTGATGAACGATAAATCTCTGTGCGGTTCACAACAGATTTCTTTACCTTTACATTCTCTGGCTTGGAAATAACTACCAATGAGTTCTTCTCTACTGGTGCATCAGTAGGAGTCTTCGTAACTCGAACTGTAGTCGGAGTGTAAAACTCCACTTTCACTGTCTGTGCTGTGGCTCCAAGTGCAAGAAACACTGCCACAAAAGCAGAAAAAAGACGGTTTAGTTTCATAGAATTTAGGTTTTTGTTATATAAGATTTTTACTTTACTGTCAGTTGTTTTGACTTTCCATTCAGCACCTCATTGCCACAGACACGAGAGTCAATCTCCACCTTCTGGGAAGTGAAGTCTGGTGTGTTGTAACTATGGATGAGTCGTTCATAGAAATGCTTTGGATTCTTCTGCGGAAGGAGGAATGGCTTTGTTGCCTTGCCCTTATCGTCCAGTGAAGAGAGGTAGAGACGAGTGTAGAGTCCATCGCCTCGACGCGAAGAGAACACGAACCAATGTGAATTGATGTTCCAGTTGTGGAACGACTCTGTATCGTCGCTATTCACGCTGTCCATCCTGTGCGATTCACCAGTCTGGAGATTGAGGAGATAGAGGTCTGCCTCCTTGTGCCAGATAGGGAAACAACCATAATCGGACTTGGTGAACATCAACCACTTGCCATCGTAGGAAGGACGAGGGAAGGTGTAAGAACCCCCTCCTTCTCCCCCAAGGGGGAGTGAATCAAGGCTGGCAGTATTCGTTGCACACAGCAAGGTATCGACTTTGTCTCCTACCTTTCCAGTCTTAGCGTCGAAGGATGCTTTGCAGAGAGAGTACTTCACCTCCTTGAACTGCTGTGGGTAGTCCTTTGGCTGAGCCGAACAGAAGTAGATGGTCTTGCCATCAGGAGAGAATGCAGGGTATGTCTCCCAACTGTCTGGTCGTTTAACGGAAGGAGAGAGGACGAGTTCGTTGGTCTCGGTATTGAGAATCTGGAGGTCACTCTCCTGGTCGAACACCTCGATGCGTTCGTCCTTCACAACATGGAAGGACTGACGAGTGGTGTTGGTCGAGAAGGCGATGTACTTGCCCTCTGGGTGCCAATAAGGATAGACACAAAGTCCGATGGTCTGGTCGGTCTTGGTGGAGAGCATCTGGTGGTTACCTTCCTTCTGCATCACAGTCACAGGTTTCTCACCACGAACATGGAACACGAACTGCTGTGGATTGGTACGATTGCTGGTGTGGCAATTCACACAATAGCCTGGTGTTCGAGTATTGGACATTATCTCGTACTCATCAAAGTTGGAGAGGTCACGCTGATAGAGTCCCATCTCGCTGAACACCTCATATCCAGGTGCCACACGACGGTATGTGAGTCCCCACGCTTCAAGGTCATAATTGCTCACGAACATCTTGAAGTCATCGTACTGTTTCCATTGTCCATCCTGCTTAATGCAAACGGTAAAGGTGAGTTCGCTACCTTTGTTCTGCTCCACGAGCTGATGCCATTCATCTATATCGAAGTCGGCATACTCGCCATTAGCATGAATCTCACCGCCCTTATTGCCCTTTACGATTACATCAATCCTACCAGTCTCCCCCTTGTTGGAGGTTGGGAGGGGGCTAAAGTCCATAGGAGCAATACCTACAGGGATTGTCACTCCTACATAGTCAGGGTAGATAGGAGGGAGTTCGTTGACTCTCTGCACATTGGTTGGTGTCTCCGAACACGAGACAAGCAACACCAATGCAAATATATATGTTATTATCTTCTTCATCGTACCGAGTCGTTTGGTTGTTGTGGGATGTCAATTTGCACGGAATCAAGTTGCTGTGCATAAGCCTTCTGTCGTTCCGACATCACGAAGTTGTAATACATCTGATACTTCTGCTGATTGCCTTCGAGCTTTGGAAGGAGAAGGAGGTAGGCAATGGCAAGATTATTGTTGTTGTTTCGCATCACGAGTTGTCCTACTACCTTATCTATCTCTGGTTCGGAGAACATGAAGTCTTCTGTGAGGTGGTAAGCACGAAGTGTACCGTAGGTTTCATGAGCATTTATAGCATCTTCATCACCAAGAAGAGCAAGAGTGCGTGTTGCCCATCCCTTGTAGAACATGGTCTTCTGAAGGAGAAGGAGGTACTTGCGAGCCACTTCGTACTGTCCATTCACGAGGTTGGTCTCTGCAAGACGGCGAATGATGCGTGAACTCTTGCTGTTGTCTGGTATGGCTTCCATCGCCTCAAACACAAAACGCTGAGCGGTGTTGGTCAGTCCGAGATGCCAATACACCTCACTTGTCATGAGCGATGCGATGTAGTTCTTGTTGAATGGAGGAAATGCTCCCGACCAACCGTTCTGTGTGAACTCCATAGCACGGTCCATCTGGTTTGTCATGCCAAGTGCAAGGTTGTAGGCAGCCGCTGAGAGTGGAGAACGAGCAGGTGTCTTCTCTGCCTTCTTGATAATCTTCTCCCACTGCTGGCCTCTCATAAGCACATCATATTCAAAGACATCATACTTATTTCTGTCGTAATTGAGAGGAACGATAAGCAAACATGCTCCTATCAATGCACCATACACACCTCCCATGAGTGCTCCCGATGTAGTCTTGTTGCTTATCTCTGGCACTTTTGCAATGAGGATGCATGTCAATACGGTGATGAGCATCACGACATATAGCATGGTAGGAAACTCATCTATCATGAGATGATAATTGATGCCGTAGAAGAGGCGATAACTTGGTTGTGCAACAAGTGGAATGCTAATGATGATGCACACGATGCTCCAGAGGAATGTTCCAAGTGAAAGAATCCAGTTGCCCCACTCCTTCAATGCTACATAGAGTCCGAAAACGAGCACCGAAGGTCCTGCAAGGTAATAAAGCACAGGTGTGGCAAGGGCAACATAAACAGTCTTGCACATCTTCGACTCCTTATAAGGATAGAACCATACAGCTATGAGCGAATATAGAAGTGCGATGAAGAAGGTGAGTTTAACGCCTTCATTTCCCATTGCAAACCAAAGCACGATGGCAGGAATGAAAGACAGTGGGTATGCGTTGTAGGTGTTGCGACATTCTCTCTTTCCTACCCTCCACACCAAAAGCTGAAGGAGCAGGAAAAGGATGGTGAGGAATAAAGCACCTAAATAAAAATTGTTGTAGAACTGAACAATAAATTCTGCCACATAGCGTGCCACGCCTCCCGGATAGATGATGCGTTCCAAGAGGTATTCGGTGTCGAACATGAACATCTGCATCTGTTCCTGATATACAAGGGCAGAAGGAAAACGCAGTACCCAGAATGCGAATACCGCAATGCAGAACAGCACGGTGAGTATCACATTTATGTATTTGTCGAGTATCTTCATTTGCTATATGAGGGGTTGTTGCTTATAATCTTACTTTCACATTCTCTCTGTCTCCATCCAAACATTGTCTTGCTCCATGCTTCACATCGAAGTCAACCTTGTCCTTTGTGAAGTCTGGACAGTTGAACGAATCGAAACACTCTGCATAGAACTTCTTAGGATTGCGTTGAGGAAGGAGGAACGGCTTGCTTGCTTTACCCTTGTCATCAATACTTGAGATGTAGGCAAGGTTATACATTCCGTCTCCTCTTCGGCTGGAGAACACAAACCAATGGCTGTTGCTGCTCCAGTTATGGAAACTATCGGAATCGTCACTATTTGATTCCAAAGGATGTGTCTCACCTGTCTGGAGGTTCATGAGCCAGATGTCTGACTCCTTATGGTTCACAGGGAAATTGCCGAAGTCACTAACATTATACATCAACCACTTGCCATCGTAGGATGGTCGAGGATAGGTGTAGGAGCCCCCTCCATCTCCCCCAAGGGGGAGGGAATCAAGGCTGGCAGTATCCTTTGCGTATAATAAGGTATCGACTTTATCTCCGTATTTGCCAGTACTTGCATCGAAGGCAATCTTGCAGAGACTGTAGTGTATCTTGTCGTAGTCTGTTGGGAGTTCCTTTGCTTTTGCAGTACAGAAATAGAGAGTCTTGCCGTCTGGTGAGAACACAGGATAGGTCTCGAGCCAATCTGGCTGCTGAAGTTTTGGGTTAAGGATAAGTTCGTTGTTGCGTGTGTCGATAACAAGCACATCACTCATGGTGTCGAACACTTCTATTCTGCGTTCCTTGCGAACAAAGAAAAGCTGGTGTATGCTGTTGATGCTCGAGGCGATATAGTTGCCCGAAGGATGCCAGTAGCTATATCCACAATTTGCCTTTGTGCTGTCGGTCTTGGTGTTGAGCCAAGTCTGTTTGCCGTCCATCTGGACCATTGTGCCACCCTTATCTCCACGAAGATGCATGAGGAACTGGTCTGCTCTGCATTGGTTTGAGGTGTGGCAGTTCATGCACTGTCCTGGTACGGCAGTCTCCTGGATGATAGCAAACTCATCAAAGTTGTGTATGTCTCGTTGATAGATGCCGATATTGCCTCCCACCTCATAGCCTGGTGGAATAAGGCGGTAAGTGAGTCCGAAGTCCTCAAGTGGCAGCTCACTCACATGCATCTTGAAGTCGTCATACTGATACCATTTTCCTTCCTTCTCCACACACACAGTGAAAGTGATGTCTCCACCCTTGTTCTGCTCTGTCAACTGGTGCCACTCCTCCACATCAAAGTCTGCATATTCGCCCTGAACATGCATCTCTCCTCCTTTGCTTCCTCGTGCTACCACATCCACACACTCCGCATCCATGTCCTCCACACCAAAGTTCATTGGTGCGATACCAACAGGAATGGTCACATCCACATAATCCGGAAATATATCCGGCATCTCATTCACTCGCTGTGCATTCTCCACCTGATGGGAACAGGAAGCAAGAAGCATGAACAGGAAAAGTATGTTTATCAGTTTCTTCATTATCTGCAAAAAATAAAAAGGTTAATGTGACGACTCACCGAAGGAGGTGTCGGTATTGGTGTTGTTGTTCATCATACGATGCACATAGTTCATATAGCGAGAGTCGGGGGATGGCTGGCCCTGCATACACTGGATGGCATCTTGGTAGGAGTATGGCATCTGGGTATAGAAGCCGTACTGGATGGCAGCACCTACGACCTGCTTGAAGACATGGTCGTCACCCTCGAGCATGAGCTGGGCAATCATGTACTCCATCGCCATCTTGTTGTTGGTGTTCGACACGAAGAGGTGATAGAACACCTTTGATATCTCAGGATAGTAATAGAGGAAATCTTCCTTGAAAGCCTTCTGGCGCATCTTGCCCCATACAGGATGAGAGTTCATCATCACCTCATTTCCTACATACTGCTCTGCTTCCTTAGCCCACGAACGATAGAAGAGCGATTTCTTCAGGAGTGCGATGTGCTTCTTTGCCACATCATATCTGCCCGATACAAGACAGCACTCTACTATTCGCTTTGTCAGACGACCACTTCGCTTTCCATAAGGAATACTTTCCTGAAGGTCGAAGGCATAACGAAGACATTCGTTTGTCATGCCAAGTCGATAGAACGCCTCCATACTTGGAAGGTCACTTGTCATATCACGATACATGGTCATGATGAGTGCATCCTCACCCGACTGGTAGAACGCAAACTGTCGGTGTGCCAACTGTCCTGTCATGGCAAGTGCGAGGTTCACACTCTCGGACCAGAAAGGAGTCTGCACAGTGTATTGCTCAGCATTGCGAATGATATCATTCCATCGCTCATTACGGATAAGGTAATCCTGCTTGATGAGTTCATATTTATCCTTGTCAAATCCGAAATCACTGATAGCAAATCCCTCCGCATAGCGGTAATACCCCATCTCGAGCATCACAGTGCGGAGTGGCCACTGCTGCAATACTGTATTGTAAGCGAGCAACTGAACCACCGCAACATAAGGGAACGCCGCCGCATATATCATCTTCCTGCACTGCACGAGTCGAAGTATGACATACAGCCAAACCATAGGACCTACAAGCCAATAAAGGCATGGGATAACAAGCAAATCGAAGTAGATGCTAACCTTACGCATCAACAGGGCTGTTCCCATAGCACTTATGATGGAAAGGGGAAATGCTAACATCACATTCTCGTCTCCCATCACATAAATAAGGACCACAACAGGCAATAGTGATAGTGCTAATGCCACCCACTTGTTCTTCTTAGGAAGCATAGCATAGGTTAATGCCTGCAACGCTACAGATACCATTGCCAGCAACATTGCACCAAGCCATTCTATAACATAGAACTGAACCAAGAATTCTCCTAAATACTGAATAAATCCGCCCGCAATCTGAACGCTCTGCACAAAATAATCGCCTGTCCACAAGAAGAGTTGGTATTGCTCCTGATATGACAAGTACTGAGGATATAGTAAGGTCCAGAATAGGAACACACACAATCCAAGGCATGCAGAAACGCAAACCTTCACAATATCTATATTATGAGTTTTTAAGAAACTTTTCATTGAGTAAACCTATTTTGCTGCAAAGATAACGAATTTCACTCAAAGAAACAATTATTGCACTAAAAGAATTTACTTTTCGAGCTCTGCTCCAAAACTACCGTATGTTTTACTAAAAACTACTGCATGTTTTGCCTCAAACATGCGGAGGTTTTGCCCCAAACATGCGGTGGTTTTGCCTCATTTCACCGTATGTTTTTATTAAAACACACTATACTTTTTTGAGAGTGCATTTTTCAAAAAAATAATAGTAAAACTCCTTTTTCGGCAACACTCTACCAAATTGAATTTAACCAACTGATTATACGATAAATAAATCGGTAGAGTGTTGCTAAAACACTCTACCAACTCTCTACTAACACTCTACCAAATAGTATCTGCTAATTCCATTTATCACTACACAAAAAAAAAGGTGCATTATTGATAAAGATAGGATGTAGGTGAGAGTTGGTAGAGAGTTGGTAGAGAGTTGGTAGAATGTTGGTAGAGTGTTTGAAGAACACTCTACCAACCTATTAAACACTATATCAACTATTTAGCTCTAATTTGGTAGAATGATGGGTGTTTTTGCCTTATTTTACAAAAATCACCTATTGATTCTGCTCTTTATTCTCAGCAGCACGAACCTTGCGGATACTGTCAAGGCGATGCTGGTAGTCGTCCTCCATGTACTGAATCTTGGAGAGCTGCTCTGCTGTCATGTAAGACTTGTTGAACGAATAGAAGAAACGAGTGAAATCGTTCAAGCCAGACTCACTGATGAGTTTGTAGGTTGCATCCGCCATGACTGTGTTGAGCGAATCGACCGTATGGAGGAATACAGGCGACTGAGCGTTTTTATTGCACTGGTTATACACGAAACCGCGAATATCCATACAACGCTCCTGAGTTGCCTTCCACTCCTGGATAAGGTCGTTAGTCTTAGTACCTGTAACACTTCCAGTTCGTGATACCTTAGCCTTGATAACTCCAGGTTCGGTATATACAAGGAGTTCCTGGAAATTCATGCGTTGTGGCATCTGAAGACGCAACGATGCAACACGCACCTTTGTTCCCTCGAAGCGGAACTTGCCATCCACGATGACAACGGAATCTACCGTCTCGTGAGTGGCAGGTTCAGTAAGAGGAACGAGGAATATCTGTGCGCTATCGCATGTGTGGTCAGCCACTTCACCTTCGATAATGAATTTCTGTGGTTCTTTATTGCTGTTACCTGTACAAGACACGAGTACTGCTGCAAGAACTATGATAGAAAGAAATATTTTCTGCATACATAAAAATGCTGCCCAATGCTGCGGGATAGCAACATTGGGCAGCTTATCATTAAGTTAAGAATTACTTAGTACCGAAACGCCAGTATGTGATTTCACCCCATGAACCAGCACCGTTACCCTTAGTGTAAACGAGTGTCATGTGGTTTGCATCCATGTACATAACGTCAAATTCATCAACCTGCTTACCGCCTTCGTTGATAGAGAATGGGAAGAGAACTGCGTTAGTCTTGAGCTTACCAAGCTCCCAGTTGCCAGCACGACCGTCTGGATAGATTTCAAGTTCATACTTACCTGAACGGATTTCAGAACCATCAGCCTTGTAAGAAGCAACCTTACCATTATCAAAGATCATGTAAGCTTCATCTTCTGCATCACCGTAGTTAACACCACCTGAGTGAGCGAGCTGTCCTTCGAGTTCAGAACCAGCCTTAACACCCCACCACTTGCCATCAACAGCAGTAGCGTTGAAGCCGGCGCCATTACCAGAGTTACCAGCATTACCCCAAACTTCAATAGGGTTGCCATCAGCATCCTTATCTGTAGCCCAGCCCCACTTACGACCATCAATGCCTTCGAGGATTTCTGTGCTTGGAGTAGCGTTCTTGAACATCCAGTGAGTGATTTCGCCCCATGAATTATATCCATTACCCTTAGTGTAAACGAGAGTCATGAAGTTCTGGTCAAGGTACATGATGTCGAATTCAGTGACAGTCTTACCATTTTCGTTGATAGAGAATGGGAAGAGAACTGCTGGGTCTGAAGTAATGAGTTTACCGATTTCCCACTTTGAATTACGGTATGGATCGTAGTTTTCAATCTTGAATGTACCCTTACGGCCTGGGATTGGTGTGCCATCAGCCTTGTAACTGCAGATACCACCATCTTCATCAAGAATCATGTAAGCATAAGAATCTTCTTCACCAGTTGGATTACCAGTATTAGAGTGAGCAAGCTGATCAAGGAGACCTTCTGGAGTAGAAACACCCCACCAGTGACCACCTACAGTACGAGCATATATGTAATCATCACCAGTACTTGCACCACCGTTACCCCAACAAGTAGAACCACCATTAGGAGAATCGTAGTCCCACATCCACTTCTTAACACCTGCCTCACCGAGGAGGAGCTTGAGTTCTGGCTCGAGGTCAGACTTAACCCATACGTTTACAGTCTTTGTAGTTTCAAGAACTGTGTTGTCTGAGTTGATAGTACGAATGTTGAGAACCTGGTCGTTTGAAGCACCACGCTTTGGAGAGAGCTTGAATACACCTGCAGTACCATAAGCAAGAATGTTCTCATTACCTGCCTTGTCCAAGTTATAGACAGTAACTGTCATTGATGGTGAAGTCCAGAACTTAACCCAGTTGCCTTCAGCTGGACCAGCCTCCTCAGTACATGCTTCATCCTTGTACACCTTGAAAGTTACACCTTCAAGCTGCTCCTGAGTGCTGTTTACTGGGTCTAATACGCTTGAGTCTGATACAGGATCACAAGAGCAAAGAACCGCAGCAGCAGCCATTATGCATATAATTGATTTTTTCATAATTTATTATTCTTTATTAAATATGATTAGTAAGCAGGAGCTGATGTCATGCTCCAATTAGCTGCACCTGTCCAACCTTCATTCTGCTGAAGTACATCTTCGCCAACGATGTCAATCTGTGAAGATGGCTTTGGCAAGAAACCGTCAGTCTCTGCATAACGCTGAGCCCATGAAGAAGAACCATGCTTCATTGTAGTCCAACGACCCTTGTAATTAACCTTAGAACCGTTCTGCTTTTCGAGAGCCTTAGCAGCCATACAACCAGCACCACCATTCTTACCAGACCAACGACGGAGGTCATTGAAACGGAGACCTTCACCGAAGAACTCCCAACGACGCTCGTCCTGAAGACGTGCGAGAGTGTAAGATGTCTTAGCAACACCAGCACGGTCCTGAACGATATTCAAACCGCTAAATTCGCTGTACAAATTTGCACCGTTTGTAAGCTCAGAGTGCATAAGGAGGATATCTGACAAACGCATGAGGACAACATCAGTGAAGTGGTCACCCTGCATACAGTTACCATTATTGTTAGTAGCACCAGCCTCTTCACGTGGAATACCCCACCAAGTGTAAGGACCTGCAGTCTGGTCATTATCAGCAGTAGCCTTAGTTGTTACACCGATAAGCTTCTTGTTGTAGAGACCTGCATCCTCAGTACAAGATGTAGTATATACGAAGTGCTCGAGTTCCTTCTCTGCATCGATAACAGATGCCTTCTTACGAGGGTCTGAATCTGGCCACTCATCATAAGCATTAGCGTTGACAGTACCCTGACCCCAACCCTGTGCGTATGGGAAAGTCTTACCATTACCATTAATACCAGAGCCATCAGCAGCATCGTCACAACGGAGACCGCAGTAGAGCTCAATCTGGTTAGTGAAGCCCATGCCGATTGTACCGTTCCATGAAGCCATGTTACCATACTGAATCTGGAAGATTTCCTCTGAGTTACCATTACCTGCCCAGAACTGGCCTGCATCAGCAAGGTCCTTTACGAATTCATAGTCAGGAGCAGTGTACTGGTTAGTGTACTGCCAGAGAAGACGGTAGTCCTTTACAAGAGAATACTTTCCGCTATTCCAAACATTAGCCAAAGCTTCATAAACATCTTTCTTTGAAAGTGTACCACCATCAGGAAGTTCCATATCAGGGATATCAGCACCTACGTCCTTTACGCCTTTGTAGAAGCCCTGGTAGAACATATAAGCACGAGCGAGGAAACCAGCAGCAGCAGCCTTAGAAGCATGACCGTCACCTGGCTTAGTCATATTATAATCCATCAACTTATATGCAGTATAGAAATCCTGGATGATGTGTGGCATGATTTCATCCTCTGCACTTACCTGTGGACATGGGTCTGGAGCCTTGTTTCCCCAATATGCAGGGATATCGCCCCAAGTCTGTACACCCCAAAGGTAGAAGAGACCACGCATGAAGTAAGCCTCACCTACGAGCTGGTCAGCAGGACCCTTTTCGATATTTGCAAGGATAGACTCTGGTGTAGAGATTACAGCAGCAGCACGAGCAATACCTACATAGATGCACTTCCATGTATCTGCATAGTAGTCTGTAGTTGTTGCCTGGAGGTGACCGATAGCGTGAGACTCTGTATCACCGTCACCACCTGCACCATTGATTTCATCACCAAGAATTACATTGTAGAAATATGGGTTAGTCAATGGATTGGTAGAAATCTGGTTCATTACTCCGTAAAGCGCAGCAATCTCCTTGTTGAGGTCATCAACAGTACTTGGGAAGTTACCGTTGTTGAGACCCTCACGGTTTTCTGTATCGAGGAAGTCTTCGCATGAAGTCAAAGCGAACACTGCCGCGATTGCAATCATTAATATCTTTTTCATTGTTTATTCTAATTTAGAAATTAAAAATAACTATTGGCACATTACTTTACAGTAATAATTGCAATACGGTTAGCATGTTCTGTATCTGCACCCTTAGCAGTAATGCGAACTACATTAACGCCACGAGACTTGAGGTACTCTGCTACTGCATCAGCACGACGCTGTGAAAGTGCGACGTTAGCATCAGCGTTACCTTCTGGAGAAGCGTATGCCACGATTTCAACTGTAGAACCCTTTTCAATACCATCAACTTCTGCCTTGTTGATGATTTCTGAAGAGTTAACTGGGAATGTTACAACGTAAGTGTTAGGGTTGCCGTTCTTAACAACTTCCTTAACTACTTCCTTAACTACAGGAACTTCCTTAACTACTTCCTTCTCGATGAATACAGGAGCAGCAGCTTCCTTAGCTGGCTTAGCCTTGCTATCAGCGAACTTAACGCTGAGACCTACGAGGTAAGTACGAGCTGATGGGTAGAGACCTACATCAACACCGCGTACCCATGAAGCACCGTTACCACCGTTTGAGCAGAGTTCTGGATCAACACCAGTGTAACCTGTGAATGTATAGAGGTTCTGTGCCTGAGCATAGAGACGGAGCTGAGCGAATGGAGAACCCTTCTTGAGGAGACGAGCGAAGTCGTAACCGATAGTTACATTCTGAATCTTGAAGAAGTCACCGTTCTGCATGTAAACATCAGAAACATTTGACCAGTTGCTACCACCGATTGTGAGGCGTGGCATAGAGTTGCTTGTGCCTTCACCGTGCCAACGGTTGAAGATGTCCTTAGTATAGTTACCATAACCGTTTGCAAGGAGGTCTGTACGATAAGACTGCATAATCTGATGACCGAATGCACCGAAGCCCTGAACTGCGAAGTCAAGACCCTTCCACTCGAAGCCGAGGTTTACACCAAGAGTGAAGTCTGGAGTTGGGTCACCAATCATGTGGCGGTCGCTTGGGAGGTCAATCACGCCATCACCATTGTAGTCATCCCAGATACAGTCACCTGGCTGTGCACCTGGCATAACTGTCTGACCAGCTGCGCGAGCTGCATCAATCTGAGCCTGATTCTGCCAGATACCGCTGTGAGAAAGACCTGAGAAGTAAGATACAGGCATACCCTTCTGTACGAGAGCAACGTATGAAGAGTTTTCGAACAATGCGTCTGTTACATCGATACCAAGAATCTGATCACCTGCGATGCGTGTAACTTCGTTCTTGTTGTAAGCGAAGTTTACATTTGCATGATAGTTGAAGTTCTTGCCGATGCGGTCGCGCCATGAGAGAGCAACTTCAACACCCTGGTTGCGGATGTCACCACCATTCATATAATAAGGATTTTCGTAACCGAGTACGCTTACGAGTGGAGACTGAACGAGCCAATCGCGAGTATCCTTACGGTACCAGTCGAAGTTGAGACCGAGACGGCCATTGAAGAACTGAGCATCGAAACCTACGTTAATCTGCTCTGAAGTTTCCCAAGTTACATCTTCGTTTGCAGCGTTGTTGAGGTAAGCACCAGTTACATAGCTGTTCTGAGCGATTGTACCTGCCATGCTGCTATCGAACTTATAACCATAGTCTGCATAGTTAGATGGAGAGAAGTTTACATTAGAAAGGTAGCTGAAGTTAGGGATGTTACAGTTACCGTTCTGACCCCAAGATGCACGAATCTTGAATGAATCCAACCAAGACTTAGTAGCGTTCATGAATGGTTCAGAAGAGATAACCCAACCTGCAGATGCTGATGGGAATGTACCCCAACGGTGACCACGAGCGAAGTTGTTAGAACCATCACGACGAACTGTTACTGTAGCCATATACTTTTCATCATAGTTCCAGTTTGCACGACCGAAGAATGATGCGATAGTACCCTGACGTGGTGAAGTAACACCAGTAGCACCTGTTACATTAGCGAAGTCGTAGTTGCTGAGGAATGTGTATTCCCAACCACTTGCGATAAGAGAGTTTACATTTGCAGAACCTACAGATGCACTACCACCCATGTTGAAGCCCCAGTTGCTCTGCTCGAATGACTGACCGATCATCAAGTCGATAGAGTGCTTACCAAGCATTGGGAGCTGGTATGCGAGAGTGTTGTCCATTGTCATGCTTGAGCTCTCGTACATATTCATATTCAAGCTGTATGAATCGCTTGAGTTTGTAGCTGACTCAGAGAAAGGAAGAGTAGTTGACTTGAAGTTGCTTGCGCTGTAACCTGTGTTCAACTGACCACGATACTTAAGACCCTTGATTGGTTCAATAGTCCAGAATACAGTTGCACCTACACCAAAGTCCTTGTTACGGTTGAGAGCCTGATACTCACCATTTGAGAAACCAGCCCAAGGGTTAGAGAACATTGTAGAGATGAAACCTGGAGTGTTTGATGGGCTTGCAAGTTCACCGTTTTCTGTATATACAGGAACGAGTGGTGAAGTTGTATAAGTTGGCTTCAAGATATTCCAGTAACCGTTGCTTTCAGCGAGGTCATGGCTTGAGTGGTACCAGTATGATACGTTCTCACCGATAGTGATGATGTCGCGACCCTTAGAGTTGCGATAGAGAACGTGCTCAGAGTTGATACGACCACCGTAACGCTTGTAGTCTGAAGCATTGTCACCACCCATGATACCTTCGTTGTAAGAGTAGTTCAAAGACATGCTGAACTTAGAGCGGTCAGAACCACCAGCGAGTGTCATAGCGTGTGAGTGCTGAACAGCGTTCTTGTTGCGATAGAGGTCGAACCAGTCAGTACCCTGCCAGCCGTCGTTTACCTTATCAAGAATATACTTAGGAACGAGTGAGCCCCAGTCTGCAGCATAACCGTCAGTATTGTAACGAGCTTCGTTTACAATCTGCATGTAGTCCTGTGCATTGAGAGTAGCAGGACGCTTGTAAGGGTTAGAAACACCTACGAAACCGTCATACTGAAGAGAGATAGCACCAGCCTTACCCTGCTTTGTAGTAACGAGGATTACACCGTTTGCAGCACGAGCACCATAGATAGCAGCAGATGCAGCATCCTTGAGGATATCGATGCTCTCGATATCGTTAGGGTTGATACCGTTAAGACCATTATCAGCTGTACCAGAAACGATACCGTCGATAACGAGGAGTGGAGAAGACTCATAGATAGTACCCGCACCACGGATATTTACCTTGAAGCCCTTACCTGGCTGTGAAGAAGACTGAGTAATCTGAACACCAGGAGTTGTTGCCTGCATAGCTGTGAGTGCGTTAGTAGTGTTGAGCTTAGCAACCTCTTCACCCTTAACCTGCACTGTAGCACCAGTGACCAACTTCTTCTTCATTGTACCGTAACCTACAACTACAACGTCGTCGAGGAGTTCGTCGTCAGTCTTAAGAGTTACAACTACATTCTTGCGACCTGCGAGAGATACATTCTGAGTCTCGAAGCCGACATAAGAAACCACGATAGTAGCCTTGTCGGAAGAAACCTTGAAAGAGAACTTACCATTAAGGTCAGTTGCAGCACCATTCTGAGTGCCCTTCTCTATCACGGTTGCACCGATGATAGGCTCACCACTTGTTTCACGAACTGTACCACTAATGGTAACCTGAGCAAAAGATGCAAATGGCATAAGCACGAAGCAAGCCACAAGCAAAGCTCGGAAGTTCATAAAGTTTTTAAACATGAGCTGTTAATTTAAGATTAATAATTATGTTGTTAATAAAATCTTTAGGTTTTCAATACTAATTGTTGTCTTATATCCACACAATTCTTCAGTTGTTTCTTTACTTATTTAATTGTCATTTTCGAAGGTTTTTAGGGCTTATTTAGCCGCCTTTTCAAGAGGATACTTTTTGACGATGCAAAATTACAACATTTTTTAATACTACTTTGATACAATTTTATCGAGTTACGATACTTTTATTGTTTTTTATAACCTTGCGAAACTTTTGACAACTTTTTCATGCATTTTTTGCAAAAAAAGTACAATCCTTATACCTTATTTTAAATTTATTATATATATTTGCAGCGAAGATACAAAATACCTATACACTAATCATGGAAAATAGCCACATATTGCAAGAAATAACACCTCTGCAGGACAGGGATGTTTTCTATATCGCAGACAGAACAAAAGCAGAATTCACTTATCCTCTGCACAAGCATGAAGTGTTTGAACTTAACTTCATCGAGAATGCAAAGGGAGCACGAAGATTGATTGGCGACTCAAACGAGGAAATCAGTCAGTACGACCTTGTCATCATAACAGGAGCTAACCTTGAACACATCTGGAAGCAGGGCAAGTGCGTTAGCAAAAACATTCGCGAGATAACCATTCATTTCCAGTTCGACCTTTCGGACAATAGCGCACTATCAAGAACTCCATTCTTGACTATTCGCGACATGCTGCGCAAAGCTCAAAACGGACTTAGTTTCCCATTGAGCGCAATACTTAAGGTGTATTCAAAACTGGACTCTTTATCATCTATCGAAAACAGTTTCACATGTGTGATTCAGTTCCTCGAAATCCTGCACGAATTGTCGCTTTGTGAAGATGCAAAAACTCTCGCAACTTCCTCATACGCAAGGGTTGAGGAGGAATGTACGAGCCGTCGAATTGCTAAGGTGAAGAAGTACATAAATGCCCACTATATGGAGGAGGTACGCCTCGGCACTCTTGCCAATATCGTAGGTATGTCGGAGAGCGCTTTCAGTCGTTTCTTCAAGACACACACAGGCAAGAAACTGAGCGAGTACATTATCGACATTCGACTGGGTTATGCATCGAGAATGTTGATCGAAACTTCGACAAGTATTGCGGAGATTAGTTTCAAATGTGGATTCAACAATCTCAGTAACTTTAACCGTATCTTTAAGAAGTATAAGGGTTGCTCTCCAACCGAGTTCAAGGAGAACTACAAAGACACGAAGGCAATGGAGAAAAAACGCTCCGACGAGGAGACTGAAATATCAAAGCACTTGTAGTTTATTAACAGACTGCACTAATACTATTTTATCTAAAAATTCGCAAAGAATTGTATGTCACATACACTTTTTTGCGAATTTATTTATTAATAAGGAAAAAGTACAATATATAGACAAAAAAGGTCCATTGATTAATAAATATAATATGTACCTTTGCACGGTTTTAATATATTTTTGAAATACAATTTATACTTAACTTATAACAAAATGAAAAAACTCCTTTCTTTATTTGTCACCCTTTTGGCATGTTTCACAGCTCATGCCCTTGAACTTCCTGACATCATCGGAAGCGACATGATGCTACAACAGAACACAGAAGCTAAGTTGTGGGGATGGGCTCAGCCAAACTCCGTAGTTGAAGTTACCGTATCATGGCACAAGAAGAAGTATTATGGTACAGCAAATAGTGAAGGTCGCTGGGACATAAGCGTTTCTACTCCTGCAGCAAGCTATGTTCCTCAGACATTGACAATCAAGGGTGATGGAGAAAAGAAGGTTCTGGACAATGTACTTATTGGTGAAGTTTGGTTTTGTTCTGGTCAGTCGAATATGGAAATGCCTCTGAGAGGTTTCTGGAACTGTCCTATCGAAGGAGCAAACGAAGCCATTGCTCAGTCTGGAAAATACAAGAAATCTATTCGTGTAGCAACAATCGACCACATCGATGCAGAAGTACCTCAAAAGAAGGTTACTGGCGGATGGAAGGTTTGTGTTCCTGAGAATGCTTCTGAGTTTTCTGCTTGCGGATATTTCTTTGCACGCACACTTACAGATATTCTTGATGTGCCAGTAGGTATCATCAACTGTTCTTGGGGTGGAAGTTGTGTGGAAGGATGGTTGCCAAAGGAAATCCTTCTCACCTACCCTGATGGACTTGTCCCAATGGACGACACATCATATCACCGCAAGATGGTGATGTTTAATGGTATGCTTTCGCCTCTTGCTGGTTATACCATTAAAGGTTTCCTTTGGAATCAAGGCGAAAGCAATGTTGGTAAAGAGAAGGAATATATTGACAGATTTATCACAATGACAAATCTCTGGCGCAAGATGTGGAATCAGCCAAACGATAAACTCCCAATGTACACAGTCGAAATGCCTCCATACGATTACGGAGATGTGAATGGAGATTGGGGTGCTAAGTTCCGCGAGGCACAGCACATCATTGCAGAGCAGTTGCCAAATTCTGGTTGTGTTTGTACTTCCGACCTTATCTATGACTACGAACCTGCACAGGTTCATGGAACAAAGAAACTTGAAATTGGACAGCGACTCGCATATATGGCTGCCACTCGTGACTACGGAGTAAAGGGCATCGCTGCTGAAGCTCCAGAGTTTGATCACATGAAGATAATCGAGGCTGATGAAAATGATGCTCAGATTATCGCCGGAACAGCAGTTGCAAAGAACGAAAACGAGAAGGGAAAGGTTGTTTGCATGTACTTCAAAAACGGTATCGAAGGCTTTGATCGTCTTAGCGGCATCGAAGGTTTTGAAGCAGCAGGCGAGGATGGCAAGTTCTACCCTGCTATCGTTTGGGCTGCATCAGACTGGCAAACTGAACCACAAGGTTGCTTACTCAAGCTTGTTTGTCCTGAGGTTCCAGATGTGAAGAACATCAGATATTGTTTCAAGAACTTCATTCCTGGCAAGCTTCATGGAATGAGAGGACTTCCTGTTGTACCATTTAGAACGGATAAGTAAGGAGACAGACCCTCCCCCTGCCCCTCCCATTAAAAGGGAGGGGAGTAGGATGTGGGTAAACACATATACAAATAAAGATAAATAGATATTATGAGAAAAATATTGGTTGGGATATTGGTTGCGATGGCTGTGCTTTGCGGATGTAATTCGGCAAAAGAGGATTCGCAATTCGTAACTGTGAAAGATGGTAAGTTCTTTATTGGAGATAAGGAATACCGTTATGTAGGCACAAACTTCTGGTATGGAGCAATACTTGGAAGTGAAGGTCAAGGTGGAAATCGCGAACGACTCCTCAAGGAACTCGACGATATGAAGGAGATTGGTATTGACAACATTCGTGTACTTGTGGGTGGTGATGGTCGTGATAGCATCCCTTCACATATCGCTCCAAAGCTTCAGACACAACCTGGTGTATATAACGACACCATTCTTCAAGGTCTTGATTACCTTATGGCAGAACTTGAGAAGCGTGACATGAAGGCTGTTCTCTATTTCAACAACGCTTGGGAATGGAGCGGTGGTTATGGAGCTTACCTCGACTGGGTAGGTTTCAGCGGTGATGTTCAGAGTTCGAAGATACCAGGCGAAATGGTTCACTTCGACCAGACTCCTGTTCCATCTATTGATGGTTGGTGGGAATACATGCAGTATGCAGGCAACTTCGTGATGAACGACTCTGCAAAGGCTCTTGCAAACCAGCATGTGAAGAACATCGTTTCGCGTATAAACACAGTAACAGGAAAACCATATACTGAATCTACAGCTCTCATGTCTTGGGAGATTGCAAACGAACCTCGCTGTTTTGTTAACGACTCTATTCACAAGGCAAAGTTTGTGGAATGGATTGATGAAGTTAGCACTCTCATCAAGTCTATTGACAAAAACCATTTGGTGACTACAGGTTCGGAAGGTTATCACGGATGTGAGGACGACATGGAACTCTTCAACGCTATCCACACACTTCCAAACATCGACTACGCATGTATTCACATCTGGCCTTACAACTGGGGATGGATTGGAAAGTACAACCAGAACTATGATGCTGACAAGACTACAGAAGGTGAAGACCCAATCGTAGCATTGGTTGATACTGCTTGTGCAAACACTCTCCAGTACATCAACGAGGCTTACGAATATATGTCGAAGGCTGGTCGCCCTATGGTACTTGAGGAGTTTGGTTATCCTCGTGATAAGTTCGTGTTCACTCCTGGTAGTCCAACAACTGGTCGTGACACCTATTATAAATATGTATTCTCAATCATCCGCGACTCAGGCAAGATTGCAGGTTGCAACTTCTGGGGCTGGGGCGGTTCTGCAAATGTTAAGCACACTATTTGGGAACGTTGGGACGATTATGTTTGCGACCCTGCACAAGAAGAACAAGGTCTCAACTCTGTGTTTAAATGTGACACTTCGACAATGAACATTATTAAGGAAATGACCTCACAAATATCCAAATAATCATGAAACGATTCTTCGCTATATTAGTAATACTGATTTTTCACTTTTCACTTTTCACTTTTCACTCCTTTGCTCAGATTCGCGGAACAAGCATAACCGTGACCGTTACTCCAGACCACAAGGACTGGACATATAAGGTTGGAGAAAAAATAGAATACACAGTGTGTGTGCTCAAGTCGGGTACTTTGCTTGACAATGCAAAGATTAGCTATGAGATGGGACCTGACATGTATCCAGAGGTGAAGAAAGAGATGACTCTCAAGTCGGGTACAACAAAGATTTCGGGTAAGATGAACAAACCTGGTTTCTATAATCTCAAGGTGACAACAATCACAACAAATGGAAAGTCTGTTGAAGGATGGTGCTGTGTTGCTGTTTCACCAGAAAAGATTCAGCCTACAGCTCAATGTCCAAAGGACTTCGATGATTTCTGGAAGAAAGCAATAGAAGAGGCCCGCTGGACTTCGCTCGAATCACATCTTGAGTTCCTTCCAGAACGAAGCACTCCTGAGGTAAACACATATCATGTTAGTTTCCAGAACGACAGATGGGGCCGCAGGGTATATGGTATTCTCAATGTACCAACAAAGCCAGGCAAGTACCCAGCAATCTTGAAGGTTCCAGGAGCAGGTGTTCGCCCTTACGGTGGAGACGAAGGACTTTGCAAGAAGGGTGTTATTGTTCTTGAGATTGGAATACATGGCATTCCTGTAATCAAGGAACAGGCATACTACGATAACCTCTTCACAGCAGCACTCGCAGACTACTGGACACATGGTTGCAACAATCGCGACCGTTCATATTACAAGCATGTAGTGACAGGATGTATTCGTTCAATCGACTTCTTGGAATCGACTCCATCACTCAACCTTTCTTCTTCATGGGACGGAAAGAATCTCGGAGTGTGCGGTTCTTCTCAAGGAGGTTTCCTCACTCTTGCTACCACAGCACTCGACAAGCGAGTATCGTGCTACGCTCCTGTTCATGCTGCGATGTGCGACCACGAGGCTTCACTCAAGAAGGTTGGTTGCGGATGGCCTCACATGTTCTATCAGGTTGAGAAACCAGACCCTGCAGAGATTGAGTGCATGAGATACTACGATGGTGTGAACTTCGCTCGCCGCATCACTGTTCCAGGTTGGTTCTCGTTTGGATTTAACGACAATGTAGTAGCACCAACATCAATGTATGCTACATATAATGTGGCAGGTGGAAAGAAGACCATCGCCCCATATCAGCAGACAGCCCATTTCTGGTATGATGAGCAATACACAGAATGGTTCGACTTCCTCTTGAAGAAATTAGGAGTGAAGAACTAATAATCCTATAGAATCTATAGCGTCTATAGTATCTATAGTTTCTATAGTATCTATAGCCTCTATATCCCTCTCAGAAAAAATAAATAAAAACAATATATAAAAAATGGCAAAAGAATACGGACATTTTGATGACCTCAATCGTGAGTTTGTCATCACCGATCCAGCGACTCCGTTCCCTTGGATCAACTATCTCGGTAACGAAGACTTCTTCGGTTTGATTTCTAATACAGCAGGTGGATACGACTTCTACAAGGATGCTAAGTTCCGCCGCATCACTCGTTACCGCTACAATGGCGTACCAATGGACAATGGTGGTCGTTACTTCTATATCAACGACAATGGTACAGTATGGAATCCAGGATGGAAGCCTTGCAAGACTCCACTCGACTCATACGAGTGTCGTCATGGTATGAACTACACTCGCATCACAGGTTCTAAGAACGGTATCGAGGCTTCGGTTCTCTTCTTCGTTCCACTCAAGACTTGGGCTGAAGTGCAGAAGGTCACTCTCAAGAACACAACAAACGAAGTGAAGAAGATTAAGCTCTTCTCATTTGCTGAATGGTGCCTCTGGAACGCTGCAACAGATATGGAGAACTTCCAGCGTAACTGGTCAACTGGTGAGGTGGAAATCGACACAGCTGATAACAAGACTGTAATCTATCACAAGACAGAATATAAGGAACGCCGTGACCACTATGCATACTATGCACTTGCAAACGCAAAGGCTGATGGTTACGATACAGACCGTGAATCATTCATCGGACTTTACAACGAATTTGCAGACCCTCAGTGTGTGATGGCAGGCAAGCCAAGCAACTCGCTTGCACACGGTTGGTCTCCAGTTGCTTCTCACTATGTTGAGGTTGAACTCCAGCCAGGTGAAAGCAAGGACTACATCTTCATTCTCGGATATATTGAGAATGCACAGGAAGAGAAGTTTTGCAAAGAAGACCTTGCTCGCAAGCAGAACGGCGAACTCATCACATCACAGGCATCTGATGTTACATTTGTAAATAAGACAAAGGCACGCGCTTGCATCGAGAAGTTCTCAACTGTAGAAGCCGTTGATGCAGCATTTGCAGAACTCGCACAGATGTGGGATGCACTCCTCGACAAGTATGTTGTCAAGAGTAGTGATGAGAAGCTCAACCGTATGGTAAACATCTGGAGCCAGTACCAGTGTATGATTACCTTCAACTTCTCTCGTTCGGCTTCGTTCTTCGAGAGCGGTGTAGGTCGTGGCATGGGCTTCCGCGATTCCAACCAGGACCTCGTGGGCTTCGTGCATCAGGTACCTAGCCGTGCCCGTGAACGTATCATCGACATCGCATCGACCCAGTTCCCCGATGGTGGCTGCTATCACCAGTATCAGCCATTGACCAAGCATGGCAACAATGACATCGGTGGCGGTTTCAACGACGATCCCTGCTGGCTCATCTTTGGTACAGTAGCCTATATCAAGGAGACCGGCGACTTCTCGATCCTCAACGAGCCTGTTCCTTTCGACAACAAGCCGGGCACCGAGGTTTCGCTCTTCGAGCACCTGAAGATCTCGTTCAACCATGTGGTCGAGAACCTGGGTCCACACATGCTTCCGCTCATTGGCCGTGCCGACTGGAATGACTGTCTGAACCTGAACTGCTTCTCCGAGCATCCAGGCGAATCCTTCCAGACTTCCGGACCTAGCGAAGGACCTGTTGCAGAATCTGTATTTATCGCTGGTATGTTTGTAAAATACGGCGAAGAGTTCGCTCAGATCTGTGAGAAATACAACAAGCCAAAGCTTGCTGCTACCGCCCGCAGTGCGGTAAAAGATATGTACGCAGCAGTTCTGAAAGACGGCTGGGATGGTGACTGGTTCATCAGAGCTTATGATGCCTTCGGTGAAAAGGTTGGTTCAAAGGAATGTGACGAAGGTCAGATTTACATTGAACCACAGGGTATGTGTGTAATGGCTGGTATCGGTGTTGAAACCGGCGAAGCACAAAAAGCCTTAGACTCAGTTAGAGATCGTCTAGAAACCAAGTACGGTATTGTATTATTACAGCCTGCATATACAACTT
>CALBJW010000183.1 GCA_937893145.1 uncultured Prevotellaceae bacterium
GGTTTTTTTATGTGAAAAATGCCCTTCGGGCCAATTGAAAAAACATGAAAGAAACCATAAAAACATAAAAAAACAGTTCAATTATTGTTTTTTCTTGTTTTTGTTCTGTTTCTTGACGGTTTTTCTTAACATGGCGCTTGGCGCACCTTCACACTAATTCCTGTAATACTTTATTTTCTAATGGTACACTAATTATAATGAGAATATATATATTGCTAATTATAGGGTTGATGAACTCTCTATTGTGTTATTCAACTAACTTTGAAATGTCTGCAGAAGGAATACACATGATAAAGATTCATGAAGGATGTTTGCTCCAGTCATACCATGATGGTGAGAAATATTCGATAGGATATGGACATCATGATATGACAATCGAAGAAGGTATGGTTATTTCACAATGGAGAGCAGACCAATATCTGAAAGATGACATAGCATGGGTAAATAGAGAATTGAATCATATAGTTCAAGAATGCTTTAGTGGAAAGACTGTTATGATTCCACAAGAGTTGCTTGATGCTATTGGTGACATGGTTTATAGATGTGGTGGCACCACTCTTCGAGAATCGGAATTTTACCGCAGACTTACACGTTGTCGAGTTGTACAAGGACAAATCTTGCAAGAAGACTATTTGTTTACAGCATTAGCAGTTGTGAATTTTAATGTAACTAATCTTGGTACACAAAATAGGCAACAACACTTGTATGCATTGCTCGTAAACAAAACTTATCCTGTAGGAAAAATCAACTATGAAAAGTTTGTTATGCCTACAGAAACCATTAGTGTTGAATGTCAAACAGATACAGTAGAAAATAATGAATAATACATTAAACGATATGACCTCCTTTCTCGTGATGGACATATTGGACAAAGCGAAAGAAATGGAAAATTCAGGTGTTGATGTGATACACCTTGAGGTTGGTGAACCCGATTTTGATGTTCCTGCATGTGTTAAGGAGGCAGCAACAAAAGCATATAATGAAGGAAGAACACATTATACAGCATCTTTAGGTGATGTGGAATTGCGAGAAGAGATAGTTTCTTTATATAAGCGTGAATATGATGTTGATATAGACAAGGACCAGATTGTATTGACAAGTGGTTCTTCTCCCGCCATTCTCTTTCTTATGCTCATGCTTTGTAATCCAGATGATGAAGTGATATTGAGCAATCCTGGATATGCATGTTATAAGAACTTCGTTTTAGCAGCACATGCCAAACCAGTTTTTGTTCCGCTCTATCCAGAGGATGGTTTTCAATACAAGGTACAAGATATAAAGAATAGTATCACAGACAAGACCGCCGCCATCTTCATCAATTCACCAATGAACCCTACAGGTGCTGTGTTGAGTGAGACATTTATGCGTGAAGTTTCTAACCTGAACATACCTATCATAAGTGATGAGATATATCATGGACTTGTGTATGAAGGAAAGGCACATAGCATCCTTGAATATACCGACAACGCCTTCGTACTCAATGGATTCAGTAAACGCTATGCAATGACAGGCTTGAGATTAGGGTATATTATTGCACCAAAACGATTTATGCCCGAACTAATCAAACTACAGCAAAACTTCATGATTAGTGCAGGCAGTACCGTTCAACGAGCAGGAATTGCAGCACTCAGAGATGATAGCAGTTATGTATCTGATATGGTATCTACATACAACGAGCGTCGTCTTTATATGCTCAAGCGTCTGCGCGATATGGGATTTGTAATACCGAAGAATCCTCAGGGAGCGTTCTACATCTTCGCTGATGCAACCAAATATACAGATGATTCACTCAGATTCGCGTTCGACATATTAGAAAAGGCCCATGTTGGTGTAACCCCAGGCATCGACTTTGGAAGTAGGGGAGAGCGTTATCTTCGTTTCTCCTATGCCAATTCCATCGAAAACATCAAACTCGGTTTAGATAGACTGGAGCAATATCTTGAATCTATAAGGTAGATAATTTCATGTTTGTTTAGCCTTATATTATATCGTAATAAGACTTTTCCAAAGTCTTCTTGAATATTCTAGTAATACATACGGTGGAATGAGGTAAAACATAAGGAAGAATGAGGTAAAACTTCCGTATGTTTTACCTCATTCTTCTGTATGTATTTTTATTATTTCTTCATACTTGCTTTGACAAGATAAATAATGATAGCTATGTAGGCTACAAGGCTGAGGAGTTGACCGCCCATGCTTGTCATCCATTCGCCGTTGGAGATGGTCCAGTTGCAACCGGCAAAGGTGAGACCGGCTGAGACGACACCCATGAGGGCACCACCTGCTATGAATCCTGATGCAAGGAGGGTACCGCGTTCGCCTCTGGCTGAGTTAACCTTTTCATCTTTGCTTCTGCTTGTTACGTACCAGTTGAGTGCGCCACCAACAAGGAGAGGGAGGTTGAGCTGGAGAGGGATGAACATACCAAGTGCAAAGGCAAGGGAACTAATGCCACAATAGTTCATGACAAGACTGATGACTGCACCTATTCCGTAGAGAAGCCAAGGTGCACCTTGTCCCATCATGAGGGGTTCGATAACCGCAGCCATAGCTCGTGCTTGTGGGGCTGCCATCACATCTGAGTTGTCTGGAGTGAATCCGTATGCTTCATTGAGAATCATGATGACACCTGCTGCTGTTGCTGCACTAACAAGGATTCCAATGAACTTGTAAGACTGCTGTTTTGCTGGTGTGCTTCCAAGCCAGTAGCCAATCTTGAGGTCTGTAACAAATGCTCCTGCTGATGAGAGTGCTGTGCAAACAACACCACCCATGATGAGTGCAGCGACCATTCCTGTTGTTCCCTTGAGACCAACTGCTGCCATCACAAGGCTTGCAAGGATGAGTGTCATAAGTGTCATACCACTTACAGGGTTGCTTCCTACAATAGCGATAGCATTTGCTGCAACTGTTGTAAAGAGGAATGCTATGACGAACACAATAAGGAGGGCAACAATAGTGAAAAGAACATTTCCTCCCATCACGTCGAGGTAGAAGAATAGGGCAGTGATGAGGAATGCTATTACTATGCCAAGTGCCACAACTTTCATTGAGAGGTCACGTTGTGTTCGTGGCTCTTCTTCTGAATCTTCATTTGTTGACTTACCGCCAAAGGCTGCCTTGATGAGTGAGAAACTACCTACGATGACAGAACGGCTGTTCCATACACCAATGATACCTGCCATAGCAATACCACCAATACCGATGCTTTTGGCATACTGGAAAATGGCTTGTGGTGCTGCTCCTGCTGCAGCAACGCCTTCTGCCACTTCGAGGTCTGGGAAAATGAATGCGATAGCTGGTACTACAATCCACCAGATAAGTGCTGAACCTGCACACATGATAGTGGCATACTTAAGACCAACAATGTAACCCATACCGAGAAGAGCGGCTGAGGTATTGCAACTGAGGAAAAGTTTTCCCTTCATTGCTATGGTCTGTCCCAATCCACAGAATGTGGATGTGAAGTTCTCTGCCCATGTTCCAAAGGTGGCAACGAGGAAATCATAGAGTCCACCAATAACAGATGCTATGATAAGTGGTTTGGCTGAACTTCCTTCTCCTTCGCCTGAGATAAGAACCTGTGTAGATGCTGTTGCTTCAGGGAATGGATATTCACCATGTTTCTCCTTAACGAAATATTTGCGGAATGGGATTAGGAAGAGAATACCTATGACTCCACCCAAGAGGCTGGCGAGAAATACTTCAATGAAACTTACACTAATGTCTGCATCTGGGAATTTGTTGTTCAGGATGTAGAGTGCTGGAAGTGTGAAAATGGCTCCGGCAACAATCATACCCGAACATGCACCAATAGACTGAATAATTACGTTTTCTCCAAGAGGGTCTTTTCGTTTCGTTGCACTTGCAAGTCCTACTGCAATAATTGTAATAGGTATTGCGGCTTCGAATACCTGACCAACCTTGAGTCCAAGATATGCTGTTGCGGCACTAAAGATAACTGCCATAAGAAGTCCCCATACAAGTGACCATGTAGTTACTTCTTTTGGGTTTGCCTTTGCTGGCATCAATGGTTCATAGTTTTCACCTTCTTTAAGAGGACGGAAGGCATTTTCTGGTAAAGATGTATTTGCCATTATTATATAAGGTAAAAAAAAGTGGAAAGTGAATCAATTATCACCTTCCACTAATTATCTATTTAATATTTGTTTTTTACTGATGCTTGAGGTCAGTTACGATACAGATTGTAGAACGGTTCTTTTCAACGTCAGTTGTGTATGGCTGAACTCGATTACCCATATCGTGCTGAACTACTCGGTCTGGGTCGATACCATACTTGTTGATAAGTTCCATTGCAATGTTTTCTGCACGGTTCTTAGCAAGTGTGTTTACATCCTTCTTTGTTTCGCTTGCAGCATCTGCATAACCAATTACGTAAACGATGCGAGTTGGCTGGTTCTGAAGCTTAGTAGCAACTTCTTTAATGATTGCTGCCTGCTGGCTTTCGATAGAACTTGCGTTAGTTGTGAAGAATACTGGATAGATGTCTGGATCATAGATGCGACGCTCTTCACGAGTGCGGATTGTATCATGCTTTACGATAACAACATCCTCGTAAACTGTCTGGCGCATTGGCTTAGTTGGCTTTGTGAGATAAACGCGAAGACCAACACCAAGATTGATACGACCATCTACATTGACTGTCTTGTCATGTCTGCCGCTGAACTTATCACCATAGATTGTACCTGTAAGGTCGGCAGTGAAAGCTACCCAGTTGTTGAAGTGATATACGTAGTTGATACCAAACTTACCACCAAAGAATGTCTTTGAGTTAAGGTCTTCCTTGTCTTCTGTAAACCATGAGTCATCACCAAACTCAATGTTGTTGCGGAATGCAAGAGATGGACCAGCGTGGAGGTAGAAGTTGTTCTTACGACCTGGCTTGAAACCAAAGAGACCGTTAGAAAGGTTGTATGTTACCTGCAAATTAGGTTCGATGCTTGTGAATGTATATTTATGTTCACCAAGCTCCCAATTCTTTGTGTCGTGAGTAGCAGCACCATTCTTGTTCCATTCTGCACCAAGATATGCACCCCAGAAGTCATTGAAGTGATAACCAACACCAAAGTCTGCACCCCACTTCATAGCGTCCATTAACTTTGTGTAACGCAATTCTTCACTTGCACTTCTGTTTCCAGAAATATGTGCCTGTACATAGGCGCGGTAACTTGTGTCGACTTCTTTCTGTGCCATTGCTGTTACAGAGAGAAGCAAAAGCAAAGCTGTAAATATATTTTTCTTCATTTTATTATTCTAATATGTTAAATGAGATTATACTTTTACTTATCGTACAAGGTCTGTGATTACACAGATTGTAGAACGGTTCTTTTCGTATTCTTCCTCTGTAAATGGCTGAACTCGGTCACCCTGGTCATGGCTAATGATACGCTCAGGAGCGATGCCATAAGTCTGGATAAGCTGTTCTGTGATAACTCGTGCACGGTTCTTAGCAAGCCAGTTGTTACGAGCAGTTGTACCTGTGTTGCGGTCAGCATAACCGAAGATGAATACAACCTTTTCTGGATGTGCCTTAAGGAAGTCGGCAACAGCCTGAATCTTGCTAACTTCTGTTGGACGAATATCAATCTTATCGATATTGAAGAAGATTGAGTAAACATCCTTTGGAGCTGGAACCTCAACAATCTCAGGAATGATGACTGTGTCACGCTTTTCAATGTAGTTAGTGATTGCTTCGATGTATGAACCACGGTTCTTGCGTACCTTACCAAGACCGAAGTACTTGCGGATACCAAGCTGGATGTTCAAGTGGCTATCGCTACCACCACCTTCATGTGAGTCTAACTTGTCACCCATGACATTGATAACGGCGTTTGCATCGAATGCCCAATTTCTGCCGAGATTGCGCTCGTACTGCAAACCTCCACGATATCCGAATACACCGTAGTTGTTTGTGTTCTGGATGTCTGACTCAAAGTCGAATGGCAAGCCAAAAGAGAATGCTGCAGAACCACCAGCAAATAAACGAACGTGGTTCTTACGGTTTGGAATATATCCCAAGAATGTATTAGTCAAATCCCAATACAAGTTAAGAGATGGTTCAAGGGCATTGAAACCTCTTCTTTCACCATTGCTTTTCTTCATGTTCAAGCGGTCATACTCTGCTTGAAGACCTAAGCTTAAATAAGGATTAAATACATAACCTCCTTCAAGGCTTCCATTGACACCAACATTGTGCTTGAGAGAACCAAGACTCATGTTGTCTGTACCAGTATTATCTACACCTAAAAGAACCTGAGCATACCAGCCACTCTTGGCAATTTTTTCCTGTGCAAATGCAGTACTTGATACAATTCCGCAAATAAGAAATACAAGAAACTTTTTCATTTCAAATTTGATAATTTTTATTTTTTTATTATTAGATTGCATAGTAATAACTCACCAAATAAATGAGATTTTGCCATCGTTAAATCTTTAAAATCTTTGCAAAATTAGTAAATTTTATTTATTTATTATCATTATTTTTCTTAAAACATTATTAAATATTTATAATATGTGTACTATTTGTGACAAAAATGTACATTTTTACATCATGACGATGCAACAAAACATAAAAAGAGCGAACTGCTAAAGTCCGCTCCATTGTGTGATATTGTAAGTGCTTTCGACTGCTTCTTCCACGTTGTCGTTGAGGTTGCAGAAGAAGTCGAGTCCTGTTCTTGCTTCAAGTTCGTTGATGCTACAAGCACATGAACGTCGAAATTCTGCAAGGAAAGAATTGGATTGGTTGTTGTAATCCTTATGTTCTACCCAAAATCCTATGCTCTTTGCTGCTCCATTTTGTGCTACAAAAAGACATGCAATAAAGTAGTAGCGAGGAACTGCCATTTGTTTTGTGCCACCAAGAGTATTCTTGACATTTATTGTTCGCATTATAGGATTTGGATTTTCTTTTGTTGCTTCAAGTGAACCACCTTTTACTATATATAGTGTACCACCATAGAATGCGGACTTTTCTTCTGTCACTTTGCGTCCCCAGTTGTCTCTTGCCTTATCCTCAATTTCTCCCCAATAGATGGAATTGAAGTTTGTGAGCATTGGTGACATGTTCGACATGTAGAAGGTTTGAGCATTGGCTTCGCGGCTGTAGTATCTTTCTGCCGAACCAACGATATGACCTCGAGCATATTCTTTGTAGCCTAACGAATAGAATGATGTTGTGGCAAGTTGGTATTCCTTATTATTATCATAGAAAGGTTCACCTGCCCATTCATCTGTACGAGAACCCCAATTCTTCTGTGCAGACCTTGAGTCATAACAATATGCTACCCAACGAGCATGCATCTTTGATTTGTCGTATTCGATGGTGTAGTTTACATCGCCGTTGGAAAGTCTGTGACAAATATAGTCGTACTGACTATTTAGGTGTGGCATTTCAAGTCGAGTAACGGAAAGGTCTGCTCCAGGAATGTTCATGTTTTTATTATCCGAATTGGAGTGTGGACCCTTTACATCCTCTTTGTTACAGGATGTGAAAAAGGTAGCACTAATGAATAGTGCTACCATAATGATGAATTTTGTTTTATACATTAATGGATTACTTTGCATAAGTAATTGTGATTGTCTTTACACGAAGTTGAGTACCTGCAGACTCTGATGCGTTTACATAAACAAGTTTGTTGCCATCTGCGGAAATAGTTGCAGTTTCATTACCTACATATTTTGTTCCGCTGTACTCATCACATTCCATTACTACCTTTGCAATAGGGCTCTTGCCATTGAAAGTGATAATGTTGTTTGCATACACACGAACACCTTTTGTTGCAGTATAGTACTTAGGTGCGTTGCTGTTAGTGCCTGCTTCAAATACAATAACTGTACCGTCAGCAAGTGGAACATTAACAACTGCTGCTGCATTCTCATAACCTAATGTTGAAAGGTCGATTGAGATTGTCTCAGAACCTGGAGTAGCATTTGTGTTAGTGAGAGTAACTGTTGTTCCATTGATGTCGAGACCTTCAGAAGAACCTGCTGATGGTTTGTCGTCTTCATCTGTGCTGGCACCTTCAGAAACGCCATTGATAGAAACGATAGAAGCCTTGTTTGCAACTGTTTCAGGAGTGTTACCCTTGTAATTTACTACAGGACCATAGATAACAACCTTGTCACCCTTCTTAATCTTGTTGGCATCAGTGAACTTAGCACCATTAACGTCGAATGTGCGGAAGATATAGAACTGGTTGTTAGCTGTACCATCATCAGAGATATGGAATGTTGCATTGCCATAACTACCTGTGTCAATGTTTGGTTCGTCACAAACAATACCTTCGATATATACAGGCTCTGAATTTGTATCAGCAGCAAGTTTGCTTGTGTAGTTGATAGCAGCCTGTGCGTTGAATGGATCTTCCTTTGTACCTGTACCCTTAGCTTCGCCTGCAGGAATTGGAGCTGCATCAGGATCAACACCAACTTCTGTGTCGTTGATGCGAGCCCATGAAGTTGACTTCATACCAGTAACACCGAAATATGTTTCAAGAGAACCATAAACAGTTACCTTTGCACCAATGTTCTGTGGATTTGAAGGATTGAGAACGGTGCGAAGTTCGCCTACAGGAAGCTGAACTGGGAATACCTGTGTTGGGTCTGTACAATCCTTAGAATCAGCAAGGAGAAGTTCTGTTTCATCAGACTCAGCAACTGCAAATGTTGCACCTTCTTCAAGCTTAGTACCATTAACATAACCAACGATGTAACCAGTAACATAAGTCTTCTGACCAGCAGCAGTCTTTGCAGTTTCTACAGAAAGTGGATTCTGCTTTGTACCAGCATTCTCTGGCTTAGTAATAGTGCCTGCATCACCTTCTTCAATGAGGAAGTTTTCAAGTTCCCAAGTTGTTGAACCACTTGCTGGTGCGTAGAAATAGAATGCTACATAAACAGAATCGTGGTTAACGTAATCTTCAGGGATATTTACATAACCAGAAGTGTAGAGAGTCCAGTCAGAATATGGAGAAGCCTGAGGAGCAAAGTCCTTGAGTTCATCCCATGTTGCATCTTCAAAGTGAAGTGTGTTTCCATCATAATCCTTTGAGATGTAAATCTTGTGGTTGTTTACCCAACCAGACACATTATTTGAATAACGAATAGTTTCGTCGAATGAGAGACGAACCTTACCAGACTCACAAGTGAGATTCAAAGCAGGAGAAATGAGGTATGACTCAACCTCTACGTTGCTCTTTGAACCAGTGCCTTCCCAATCCTGGTAACCAGTTGCCTGAGTGTAGTTTGAACCCTTGCTCCAAGCTGCGTGGCCCTTGAGGTCGTAAGTGTCGAAAGTTGAAAGTGATGCATTCTTGTATGGAAGTTTCTTTCCGAATGAAGTGCTGTTGTCAGCATTGATATCGTAAGGCAATGGAACATCTGAACATGAAGATGCAATGCCAAGTGTTGCTGCTGCAAGGAGCAGAATATTAAATATCTTTTTCATAATTTATTGATTCTAAATGATTATTGTTCTAATTCGATGATGTCGTCAAGTGAACGAAGTGAGAGCTGATAGCTTGAAGAGTAGCGGTTCAAGAGACCATAGATTGTCTTCTTGCCTTTCTGGATTGTATCACCAGCAAATGTTGCACTTGTAGAAGTGTAGAGCAACTGCTTAACCACGTTGCCATCAATATTGATGTCGTGATATTCAGAATAGGTATCACCACCAACTTCCCAATGAGCAAATGGCCATCCAGCATCAGAAATTTCGCTGTCGTGGAGAACTACGAGCAGTGGAGTGAGCTGAGTGATGTTTCTATCTGTAAGGTCTGTTGCATCAACAACCTTTGGTGTAACCATCTCAGGGTTAGGTTTGCCAATCTTTCCAATATGAGTCTTCATCATGTCAAGAGTCATAGGACCAAGTCTCATGGCACCATTTGTGTTGATATATGGCATACCAATTCGTGGGCTTTGTCCATAACCACCAACATAAAGTCCCTTGAGGTTGATGCGAACCTTCTGACCAACAGGGTAGAGAGTATAGAGACATCCAATGCCCTTGATACCGACACCAATACCACCTTCTGTGTTAATGAGGCGTTCAACGCCTAAAGTGTCAATGTATGTACCTTGAATGTAGATGTACTGATAGATGTTTCCAGATATGTCGTTAGCGACAACAACACCTTCAATAATTGCGTCTTCCGTTACCTGACGATAGCTTGAGTTGTTGATTTCGGCACTATAGAGTTTACGGATATTGCTGATAGATGTTGTTGGTTCATCTATAGAATCATTAGAATACAAGTCGTTAGAAACCTCCAATGTATCCCAATCGTTCATGCAGGAACCAAGTGCGAGGAGTCCTGCGAAAAGAGTGAATAAAACTTTCTTCATAACAAATTAGAATTTGAGTGATACATTGAGGAATGCGTTGAAGCCATTGGCATAGTAGTAGTAATTGTTCTTAGAGAATACGTAGTCGTAAGAACGGTCTGCACGATTCTGCTCATAACCACCTGTCTTCATATTTGTATTGTTGTTGATGTTCTGCAACTGGATATTAACAGAAAGGCGCTGACCACCCTTGAGGTAGATGCTCTTACCAACGGAAGCGTCGAGCATGAATCCGCCCTTGAACTTTTCCTGAACTGGAGCATAACCATCGAGAACTTCACCTGTAGTTGCATCATATACATAAGCAGATGTACCAGATTCTGCAGAAGTCTTAGCATAATCCCAAGCTGTTGTGTAACCACCAGTATTTACATTGATATCGTTGATGTTGCTTGCAAAACCTGTAACACCACATTCTGTAGCATTTCCAAGTCGGCGATAAGCACTTGCACCAATGTATGTGCGGTCGAAATAGTTGAGGTTAAGGTCGAAATACCAGTTGTTGATATTGTATGAAAGACCAACTGTAGCTGCAGTGAGTGGGGTAGAGTCAACCTTCACGTTCTTCATGAATACCAAGAGGTCACGGTTTTCACCAGTAACTTCATTCTTCCAAGAATTGATGAACTTAGTTGTCTCCCAGTCTGAACCTTCGTAAGCCAACTGACCATTAGGATTGTTGACATACTTAGCATCTGAGATTGTTCCGAGAAGGTTCAACTTAAGATTTCGAGCAAGTTTAACTGAGATAGCAGCTTCGATACCTTTATATTCCTTCTGAACACCAGTCATTGAGAGATATGTGAGGTAGCCTGCATCATCATTATAGAATGCAGTCTGCTGTGTTACATCGTTGAAACGAGTGTAGTAAGCATTAACCTTACCACTTATAGGACCGAAGTACCACTGATAACCAACTTCTGCATTCCAGTACCATTCGTTTGTAAGGTTGGTAACGAAGTTGTTATTAACACGAGGAGCAACGAAAGAGTTGTAGGCGAGAGGAGCCTGACTTTCTATGCTTCCACCTAAATATACTACTGAAGTTGCAATCTGCTTTGAAAGCATCAACTTACCACCACCACCAAGGAACTTAGCAATACCGCTCTTTCCCTTTGAGTAAGCAGCAGCACGACCATTACGCATCAAACCTTCACGTTCCATGAAAGTACCTTCGATGTCAGCACTATAAGTAAGAGTGAAGTCGTTGTTGAATTTCCAAACATTTGATGCAAAACCGTTAATCTTGTTGACATAGACATTGTAATTGTAACCAAACTTGTCACCAATGCCAATCACACGATTAGGATTGTCGAGGTCGTTCTGGTATTCATTACTCATTGAACCATACTTGTTCAAAGAATAGTTGTCATAATCATGGAAGACCTTTGCTCCGAGCAAGTCAGCCATAGTCTTGTAATGCATACCTTTTGTTGAGTTAACATTAACTCCAAGAGTGTAAGCACCCCAAGCATTAAACTTACCATTGAGTACAGAAGAGAGGTTGAATGCAAGTTGGTTGTTGTGACGCTTCTCTACATAGTAGAGGGCATCCTTACCTGTTGCATTGTTTGCCTCGTTTTGAGCATAGAGCTGATCCCACTGTACTTGACGGTTTGCCTTGCTTCCTGTCCAATAGTCATAGAGGTTCTGCCATGAAGCGAGAACACCAGGATTTTCACCCAACCATTCAGGGTTGTTGTAACTGTCGTTATAGACATTGAATATTGAAGAAGGAAGATTCTTGTAATAGTCAGGACGTGGGTTGTAAGCATTGTTGTACGAGATAGCAGTACTTGCATAGTTCATCCAAGTAACTGCAGCAGTAGTAGCGAGTTTTGTCTGCTCATCAATCTTCCAGTCCCAAGTGAAGAGGGCAGAAGGAGAGAACTCTGTTACAACACGTGAGTTACGCTTCTTGCCATTCTGATAACCCCAATAAGGATTGTAGTAGTGGCTCTTTGAAAGTGCGTATGCCTCTTCGGTTGATGCACCCTGCTGACCACGTTCTGTTGGAGCACCCCAAATGTTGAAAGCAATGCTGTGCTGGTCATTTATAATCTTTTCAGCACCCAGCATGAATGACAAGCTGTTGTAGAATGTGCCTTCGATGTTGCCTTCCTGTGCCCAACGATATGCAAGGCTTCCCATGAATGCCCAACCATTCTCAAGAAGACCAGAAGCGTAAGTGTACTGTCCGCGAAGCACATAGTTGCGGTTTGTTGCAGCAAGACCAATCTTGTTTCCTGCAGCATAGTGAGAAGCACGAATGTCGATGTCTGTCGCACCACCAAGTGGACTATAGGCAAATGTGCTTTGGTCAAGGTATCCCATGCCAGTCTTATTGCGAGTTGCATCGTTAAGACCACCAGTAATACCAGAGAAACTGAAGCGTCCGTTTTCAACATTGTTGAATTTAGCTCCATTGATGTAGTTACCCACGTAAGCATTGTCGAGGGCACGATACTTGAATCGCATTGCCGACCACTTGAAGCCGACCTCATTCATGTATGGGTCCTTTGTACTCTTCACGAGGGTAATAGTGCTGGCTGCTTCAGCATCTTCGTCAATCTGACCTTCAGTGAGAGAGAAGTCAAACTCCTCTAAAACATCTACTGAGTCAGTCTTGACTTCCTGTGCTGTTGCTCCTGTTGCTATCAACAGAGCTGCCGCCATAAGTTTTACACCTTTACTCATGATTAAAATTGTTATTTTGTTATTAATAGTTTTGTTCTATTCTACTTATTAGGTTACAAAAATAGTGAAAAAAAGTGTTATAAAATTATTATTTGAGTAAAAACTTCACGATTTAATAGTTTTCTTAACTAAAATGTAAAAAAAAAATATGATATTTGCGTTATGAAATCAAATGGTTTGACTAAATAACATTATTTAATATAGTAAAAATTCAACCTTTATTAATAAATAATCATGAAGAAAAGCGTTATTTCTGTAATTGCAATATTCCTTTCTTTGACATTCATGTCAAGTGTAAATGTCAACAAAACAGAACCACAAGGAAAGAGAACAATTTATGCTGGAATAGCATTCTATAATCAGGAGAATTTGTTTGATACCATTAACGACCCAGTGAAGAATGATGACGATTTCACTCCTGGTGGCAGTTATCATTGGGATGCTTTCAAGTATAACAATAAACTTGCAAACATGTCTCGTGTTCTTTCGCAGTTATGTACAGACCGTGTAAAGGGTGGTGCAGCATTCATCGGATTGAGTGAGGTTGAAAATGCAACTGTTCTCGAAGATTTATGCAATCAACCAGCACTTCTTGAAAAGGGTATGAAGTACATTCATTATGAGGGTGATGATGCTCGAGGAATTGATGTTGCCGCACTTTATAACCCTAAGATGTTCCACCTCAAGAAGAGTGAATTGATTTCTACAACTGCTGAATATAAGGAGTTTAGTGGTGGACATATCACTCGTGGTGTTCTTCATGTAGAAGGAGTACTTCTTGGTGAGCGATTCCATTTCCTCGTAAACCACTGGCCTTCTCGTGGTGCAGCAAGTCCTTCGCGAGAGTTTATGGGACGCAAGGTTCGTCAAATTGTTGATTCTATCTATTCTGTTGAACCTACAGCAAAGGTTGTTGTGATGGGTGACCTGAATGATGACCCAGACAATAAGTCAGTCACTGAAGCACTTGGTGCTATTAATAACAGGAAGAAGGTTGCGGAAGGTAGTCATGACCTCTATAATCCTTGGGGTGATATGCTTCGCAAAGAGGGTAGAGGTACTCTTCTTTGGGATGGTATGTGGAACTTGTTCGACCAGATTATCATCTCTGCAAATATGCTTGGTGATAATCGTTCCGACTTTAAGTTCTTCAAGAACGAGATTTTCCGTCCTGAGTGGTTAACAACAAAGGAGGGTAAGAATGTGGGAGCTCCTCTCCGCACAACAAATAGCGGTGTATGGCAGAATGGCTATAGCGACCATTTCCCAACACAGATTTATCTTGTAAAGGAACTCTAATTCAACTGAACAGTTTTTGTGATTTTTACATCATACAATATTAAAGGGAAGAACGACTATCGCTCTTCCCTTTATTGATGTATAAGTGTTTTCTGTTTTAAGCTTCTTCTGCTTCTTCTGTTTCTTCTTCCTTGCTTACGAATTCTGTGATTCCGTACTCAACGAGGAGGTTGTACCAAGCGAGAACCTTACGCATATCGCTAACACGAACACGGTCCTGGTCGTAGTTTGGAAGTACCTTTGCAAAGAATGCAACGATGTCATCCTGTGAAGCCTTCTTTGGAGAGAGGTCAACAACCTTGCTGTCGTAGTTTGCCTTGATAGATTCGAATACTGATTCAAGACTTACTTCGTTATCATCATCAGTATAGATAGAGATGTCGTGAAGAGAAACAACCTTGTCTGCTCCAAATGCAGGCATACGCTTCTTCTGAGCATCTACTGTTTCAACGATAAGACTCTTGTTGCCACGAGAAACGAGCTTGTAGAGTCCTGGTTTGCCAGAAATGGCGAGGATAGTTTTAAGCATAATTGTTTTACTTTTTATTTAATAGTATTTTTAATTCGTTTTTATTGACTGCAACCAAAATAAGAGTTTTTCAATCTCTTCATCGGTTGTGTCATATTCGTTATGGTCAAAGATGTAGTCTGCTCTGCTACAAGCGTCTTCACCACTAATCTGATGTCTCATCCTGTCCTTTATCTTCTCTTCCGTTGCGTTGTCACGCTTCATGGCTCTACGCAATCGCTTGTCTTCATCTGCATAGATAAGTACGCATTTATCTACAACAGAATCAAAACCAGACTCGAACAGAATGGCACATTCCATAAACACACACTCTGAGTCCTGCTTGTCAGCCCACTTCAAGAAGTCTCGTTTCACAACTGGATGTACTATACCATTCACCTTTGCGGCATTGTTTGGATTAGCAAACAGATATTCCGCTATGATAGGTTTGTTAAGTGCATATTCCGTTTCTCCCGACGCTGAAGTGTGTTCAACATAAGCATCCTCGGATATTAGCATTCGCAGGTTATCAATTATCTCATGGTCATTAACCATAAGCATTTTGGCTTCATCGTCACAATTATACACAGGAAATCCTTTTCCTTTCAGTATGTTGCAAATGTAACTTTTGCCAGAACCTATTCCACCTGTGATACCTATCTTCATGTTGACTAATGTAGTATGATGTTATGATGAGTGTAGTTCCGCGCTACTGAGCTGTCTGTTCCACGACAAATTCAACGTTAGAGGGTGAAATCTTCACCTTCGATACACCTTCTGGCTTTTCAAGCAGTTCAACCTTGCAGCTCTTGGCACCAGGTTTTATCTTGTTGAAGTCAACGGCAATGATGAAATCATTTTCGCTGATGTCGTTAAACAAGTCCGCACTTACTCTGCACACTACGTTTGCACGGTCAGGGAATGTTCTCAGGAACTTATTGTTAGGGGTGTTGATACTGTAAATCTTCACGGGCACAATCATCTCAAGGAACAGACTGACATTTGCCTTGACATCAACAGAGTCTGGAATAATCTTCACCTTGTCTGTCTTCTTCAGGGCCAACTTAGTGGTTGTGGTCTCCTCGATGTTTTCGATTTTCTTCACTTCGGTATATACCGCCTTGATGCTGTCGATGACATCTACTGGAGCATAAACCCACACAGAATCTTTCAAAGGTTTGATGCTGGTAAGGGTGTAGTTCGGACCTGTTGTAACTTTCAGTCTTGAAATTACAGGCACCTTTTTAGGCAAACCATTAGTGTAGTAAGCATCAATCTGTGCAGGAGAAATTGTGTTAACCTTGAGAGTGTTTCCCAGTTTTTTTGTCAAAGCACGTCTGATAGTAGCATTGTCAATGATGATTCTGCTGCTTGTGTGCTCAAGTTCGTCATAATGCACCGTGATGACATGGTTATCATTCTTTGTTGTATAACTAAAGATGGTAAAGCCACGTCCTGTGATGTTCACCTTGATTTTTTCAGGAACCTCTGAAGTGAAGATGACGTTTTTAGGAACACCAACAAGTTTAAGTTTGTAGTCTTGTGACAAAGTTGCAGTTTCTTTTCCTGTCTGCATGAACCAGAAGCCAATGGATATGACCAAGAACACAAGAAACCTAAGAGTGTTGCGGTTCAGTCTTACCTTCCGCAACCTCCTAAGTGCTATCTTAATGTATTCGTATGCAGTCTTGATACTTCTCATCGGCTACGATTCACTTCTCACAAAAACACAAAATTACTTGTTTTCTGTAGCAGGAGTCTGTGTAGTGTCAGCGTACACCATGTTGCGGTCAACCTTGATGATGATGCCCTTAGCGATTTCAACAGAGAGGAACTTTTCGCCGAGGTTGAGGTCCTTTACAGTTCCATAAACACCACTTGCAGTAACAATCTTGTCACCTACCTTGAGTCCGCTACGGAATTTCTCAATCTCCTTCTGCTGCTTACGCTGTGGTCGGATCATGAAAAAATAGATGATTACAAACATGATGACGAGCATGAGAATCATCTGCATGCTTCCACCACCTTGAGCTTGAAGTAATAACATAGTCTTATTCCTTTATAATTATTAATATTTTACTTTGCAATTTTGCCTTCTCTCTTGAGCATCTTTGCTACCGAGTCGATGATACCGTTTACGTAACCCGCACTCTTTGGAGTGCTGTACCATTTGGCAATCTCAACATACTCGTTGATGGTAACCGAGATAGGGATGTTAGGGAAACTGAGCATTTCTGCTACAGCTACCTGCATGATGATGACATCCATATATGCAAGACGGTTGAACTCCCAGTTCTTCACACATCGACTAATCAATTCGCGATAGTATTCATCGTTGAGGATTGTGCGACGGAAAAGACGAGTAGCGAAGTCTCTGTCCTCGATGTCCTTGTATTCTGGTACGAGTTCCTGTTCCTCACCGTTGGCAGGGTCAAAACGCTTGATAGTCTTGAGTACGAAAGTGTCAACGATTTCGCGGTCGTCGTTCCAGTAGAGGCTCTGGTCCTCGATAACATCATCAAGGGTTTCATCCTTCATGATGATGTTCTTGTACACCTTACGCCAGAACTCACGGTCATCATTGTAGTCTGTAGTCTCCATTGCCATGTATTCAGCATAGATGTCAGACGCAACGATAGCCTCGTAAATCTTCTTGATATATACGATTTCATTGTCCCAGCTCTTCTTCTGCTTGCTCTTGTATTCGTTGAGCTGATTGTTCTGCTCGAGCTGGAGAACGAATTTGTTGTCAATAAATCTGTGGCTTACCTTATCTTTAATGTGAGCCGCCTTGTTCACAGTTTCCTTGTGCTCCACCACTGTGCAGCCATAACGAGTAATAGCAACCATCAACATAAGCAGATAGTTGTAAAGGTCATACGCCTTCGAAAGGCTGAAAAGAAGTTCCTTTTCTGCTGTTTCAATGTTCTTGTCACCGTTCTGGTAAAAGGCATACATAAGCTGTATAATCTTCAGACGGATAAGTGTGCGGTTAATCATAATTCAAAAAACTCTTTTTTTGTAATAATCCTTTTTGCTTTTCTAATTTGACTGCAAATGTAATCATTTCTTTTGGATTTTGCATACTTTTTCCCTCATGAATGCTGAAAAATGAAAAAAAAAGACGTTTTTTCTTGATTATTTCAAAAAAAAGAAACAAATTTGTATCGATTTTCAAACATATCAATACAAATTACAAATTAATAAGAACGACCAATTACCTTATTTTATATTTAAATAACATGAACGAATTAGACAGAGATCTCGTATTTTCAGAAGCCGTAAAGGCGGGAAAGCGAATTTATTATTTTGATGTGAAGCAGAGCAAGAATGGAGAACGCTACGTATCCATTACCGAGAGCAAGAAGATAGTTGAAGGCTCTTTCGAGAATCCGCGCATATCGTTCGAAAAACACAAACTCTTCCTCTACAAAGAAGACTATGACAAATTCTTCAATGCACTTGTCAATACTCTCAAGGTAGCAAAGGAAGGAATGGAAAATTTCCCAATGCACACTTCGGCTGAAAAACCACAGAGTGAACCTTCACAGCCGGTAGAGGCACCTATTGAAACCATCGCTGACAATGCTCCTGTTGTAGAAGAAATTGCTCCTGTAGTAGCAGAAGAACCAGTTCCTGAGGCTAAAACTCAAGAAGATTCATTCAAAATCGACCTCGATTTCTAAAAAAATAATATAATAATTTTGTCAGTTTGTGCAAAAGTCGTACCTTTGCACCGCTTTTTTGGGCAAACACTTATGCGAGTGAACTTGTAACAAAGAGCACTCGCATTATCGTGTGATGGCGAATAAAGCACAATACTTTATTTATAGTAACACAAAAACTTTTCAATTAAAATGAAAGAAATTACACTTAACGCTCAGGTTCGTACTGAGTATGGTAAGAAGGCAAGTCGCGACCTCCGTCGTGCAGGTATGGTTCCAGCAGTCGTTTACGGCGTTGACAAGAACGAAAATGGTCCAGTAGCAAAGTCACTCGTTGTTTCTGAAAAGGAACTCGCTAAGCTTCTCTACACTCCAAATGTTTACATCGTAAACCTCAACATCGATGGCACAGTTGTAAAGGCTATACTCAAGGACCTCCAGACTGACTTCGTAACTGACCACCCAGTACACGTTGACTTCTACCAGATTACAGAAGACAAGCCTGTAGTTATGGAAATCCCAGTTAAGCTCAATGGTCTTGCTGAAGGTGTTAAGGCCGGTGGTAAGCTCGCTCTCAATGTTCGCAAGCTCGCTGTTAAGGCTCTCTACACTCAGTTCCCAGACACACTCGACATCGACGTTACTTCACTCGGTCTCGGTAAGTCAATGAAGGTTGCTGCTCTCAACTACGAAGGTCTTGAGATCATCACTTCTAAGGAGGTTGTTGTATGTGCAGTTCGTATGACTCGTGCTGCTCGTGCTGCTGCTGCAAACGCAGAGAAGTAATCAACCACTTCTTAACTGACAAAAAAGATAGGGGCTGCATCTTGCATGTGGCTCCTTTTTTTATGAATAGAATATGTTTTTGTTTGACCTGTTCCGCAAGAAGACGGAACCACAAGATGATAGCATGAAATATTTAATAGTAGGACTCGGTAATATAGGTTCAGAGTATGATGGCACGCGCCACAACATCGGTTTCCGCAATATTGACGCATTCGCCAAGGCTCAAAATGCTGAGTGGCAGGATAAGCGATATGGTTTCATTGCACATACTCGTGTCAAGAATGCCGAAATGACGCTTTTAAAACCATCCACCTATATGAACCTTTCAGGCAATGCTGTTCGCTATTGGGTTCAGCAGGAGAAGATTCCTACCGAGAACGTACTCGTCATAGTTGATGACCTCTCTCTTCCTGTTGGCAAGATTCGCCTTCGTGGTAATGGTTCTGCTGGCGGACATAATGGTCTCAAAAGTATCGAACAGGTGCTTGGTACTCAGTATGCTCGTATCAAGTTTGGTATCGGCAACGACTATCCAAAGGGTGCACAGGCAGACTTCGTACTTGGTAAGTTCTCTGATGAGGACAACAAGATTATTGATGAAAAACTTGAATACATAGGGGAGATGATAAAGTCATTCTGTCTTCAGGGCTTGGATCGCACCATGAACCAATACAACAAAAAGTAATGGAAGCACGTATCGACAAATGGCTATGGTCTGCACGAATCTTCAAGACTCGTAGTCTTGCTGCAGACGAATGTAAGAATGGTCGTGTGACCATCAAGGGCGTTAAGCAGAAACCCTCAAAGATGATAAAAGAAGGAGACATCATCGACGTGAAGAAGGGGCCAATCATCTATTCTTTCAAGGTACTCAAAGCCATACAGAATAGAGTTGGAGCGAAACTTGTCCCAGAAGTTCTTGAGAATGTCACCAGCAAAGAACAGCTCGAACTTCTTGAGATGAATCGCATCAGTGGTTTTGTAGGTCGTGCTCGTGGTACTGGGCGTCCTACCAAGAAGGAGCGTCGTGACCTCGACGACTTCATCGAACCTGCTTTCTTCGGCGACTTTGACTGGGACTTTGACGATGATGATGAAGACGATTACGAAGATGAATAAGAAGAACAATAAAAAAACGACCGCATAATTAACTCAAATCGACCGCATGTTTTACCTAAAACTTGCGGTCGATTTGGTTCATTTGACCGCAAGTTTTGGCTCATTCTTGCGGTGTTTTTTTATCGAAATTATCGATATAGCCTCCTAACCCCTTCCATATATAAAGCAAAAATGTCACCAGCGTGTGGCTGATGGCATTTTGGAGTGGGATTATTATGTCTTATTTTCCGAGTGTCTCCTCTGTTATCTTGCAGATGTTGACAACGGTCATCATTGCCTTTTCGAGGGACTGGACTGGACAGAACTCGTGAGGACCATGGAAGTTCAAGCCTCCGGCGAAGATGTTTGGACATGGG
>CALBJW010000184.1 GCA_937893145.1 uncultured Prevotellaceae bacterium
GTTTCTTTCATGTTTTTTCAATTGGCCCGAAGGGCATTTTTCACATAAAAAAACCGGTAGAACACAAAATAATATGCAAATTTACTATTAAATTATTTCACAACAAAGATATTTGGATATAAAATTAGAAGAATGTACAATAATGCAATGAAGTATATACAAAAATTCTTCCCACGAACAAGTCGCAGGAAGAATTATTATAAGGTAAGAACAAATGTGTTTGTCCTTTTGAGGTTAAGCAATTATGAGATTACTTCTTTGTAGTCTTCTTAGCTGGAGCCTTCTTTGCAGGAGCTTCAGCCTTAGGAGCAGGAGCAGCCTTCTTGGCTGGTGCCTTCTTTGCAGGAGCCTTCTTTGGAGCAGGTGCTGGTGCTGGAGCTTCAACCTTTGGAGCTTCCTTCTTAGGAGCAGCCTTCTTTGCAGGAGCCTTCTTTGGTGCTGGAGCAGGAGCTGGAGCAGCAGGAGCCTCAGTTGGATTGTACTTTTCAAGCTGCTTCTGGAGCTTCTCGATTTCCTTAGTCAATGCTTCAATCTCATCACCCTGATTCTTGATTGTAGCAATGAGTGGTTCGATTTCATCATTATCAGCACCACCGTAAAGGTTGTTTACGCGATTGATGAAGTCGCCAAGGATGTTCATGTAGTTTGTGAAAGCATCGTATGGAGAATCATAAATGGCACGATACTGATTGCCTGGCTTAGTGTTCATGAAACGGAAGTTGTTCGATGCCTGAAGTGAACCCCAGTCAGCCTGAATACGACGGTCGTTGCAAATGCGAACACGATCAGCAATAGAGTAAAGCTTCTGGAATGCTTCACGCTGCATACCATTGCCAAGCCAGCAACTTGTATCACGCTCTTCGTCAACCCATGAAATGTTGTAAGGAACTTCAACTGGAGAAACAGCAGCAACTGTGTCACAAATCTCAGATGGAGTAGCAAATGTGATACCGCGCTCCTTAGCAAGAGAAGGAAGTGCCTTGAGGAATTCAAGAATACCACTTGAAAGTGGATGGAAGATACCGAATGTTACAAGTTCACCAAAGATGTTGAATACTTCTTCTTCTGCTGGAGACTGAGCAATCCAATCAAGCCACTGGTCAGCCATAATAGGATTAGACTGGAAACGCTCTGTGATATCTTCTGAAAGGTTGATGTCACGCATGAGGAGCTTGAGGCGTGGGTCCTGAGCACAGCTGTAGATGTAGTGTGGAGACTTCCAACCAAGAACCTGCTTAGCACCTTCTGTAAGCATACCCTTGTAGCCCATACCTGCTACGATAGAACCAATCTCATCGTTGTAGATGAGAGAAGAGTTGCGGAATACCTTTGGAGTCTGTCCGAAGAGTTCCTGAATCTTCTTTGACATCTTCTCACACTCCTCGATGAAGCTCTCTTCGTTAGCGAGAGAAGCAAGACCATGACTGTAAGGTTCACAAAGGAACTCTACCTTGCCAGTAGCGTTAAGCTCCTGGAGGAGGTCAATGACCTGTGGGCAGTGGAACTCGAGCTGGTCGAGACCAACACCTGAGAGAGAAAGAGCGAGCTTGAAGTCTTCGTGTTCCTTACACATCTGGATAAGTGTCTGAAGTGTAGGAATATAACTACGTTCTGCAATATCATTAATTGAGCGCTCATTCTCATAGTCATCATAGTAATAATGATCGCGACCAATATCAAAGAAACGATAGCGCTTGAGATGTACAATCTGATGAATCTCGAAATAAAGACAAATCTTTTTCATATCGTTGTCAATTATTTTATTTGTTCTGCTGATTTGCTACCTTCATGGTAAACACACCGCAAAATCTTAATTCTTAAATCTTAATTCTTAATTATTAAATGAAACTTATCTTCCCTTCATTGGGTCGATATCCTTACGGATTTCTTCGCATTCCTCGAAAGAACGGTGCATGAAACCACCACCATTGATACACTCATCATAGAGGCGACGAATACGGAGACTGACATTTACCCATGTAACACCTGCCACTTCCTTAAGACCTTCTTCTGCAAGGTATGTGTGAAGACCTTCATTAGTACAGAGTGAATAGATGGCATCTGCCATTGCATCAATATCCCAATAGTCAACCTTGATGACATTGCTAAGAATCTCACCACAACCTGACTGCTTAGAAATAATTGATGGAGTACCACATTGCATAGCCTCAAGAGGTGCAATACCGAATGGTTCGGAAACAGATGGCATTACGAACACATCTGAAGCCTTATAGCACTCGTAAACCTGCTTACCACGCTGGAAACCAGGGAAGTGGCAACGGTCTGCAATACCCTTTGCTGCTGCAAGGTCAACCATTTCTTCATACTTATCACCTGAACCTGCGAAGCAGAAACGAATGTTCTTAGAACGCTTGCAAACGAGGTCAGCAGCTTCGATGAAGTACTCAGGACCCTTCTGCATAGTGATACGTCCGAGGAAAGTAACAACCTTTTCCTTACCGTTGTCAACACGTGGAATGTCAAGATAATCCTGTGGGAGTGGATAAACGGCATTGTGCATAGCAAAGCACTTGCGTGGATCCTGATGGTATTCCTTGATTACTGTTTGACGAGTAAGCTCAGACACACACATGATGCAGTCAGCATGGTCCATACCATTCTTCTCAATAGAATAAACTGTTGGATTAACCTTACCGCGTGAACGGTCGAAGTCTGTAGCATGAACGTGGATGCAGAGTGGTTTTCCACTTACCATCTTAGCATGAACACCAGCAGGATAAGTCAACCAGTCGTGTGCATGAATAATGTCAAACTGCTCTGAACGTGCTACAACACCAGCAATGATTGAGAAATTATTGATTTCATCATGAAGGTTGCCTGGATAACCACCAGCAAACTCCATACAACCAAGGTCGTTGACATTCATGTAATTGAAGTCAGCATAGATATGATCACGATAGTTGTAGTAATCTTCTGCAGTGTGGCCAATCATACGATCCTTGATGTTGTCGTACTGAACATCGCGATATGCGATTGGCACCTGACTCATATTGATGATCTTGAGGAACTTCTCCTCCTCACCAGTAGGCTTAGGGAGGCAGAACATAACTTCAGCGTCTGGCTGACCCTCAACCATACCCTTAGTGATACCGTAGGATGCAACTGCAAGACCACCGTAAATCTTAGGTGGGAATTCCCAACCGAACATTAATACTTTCATAGTCTTCCTCCTTATTAATAATTATAGAATTTTTCAAGAACCTTATCAATGCGAAGCACACCCGAAACATTCATTGCAAATGAAAGTGCACCACGTCCATGGAATGGAGGATTACCATCGAAGAGTTCAGGAAGTGTACCAATACAGTGATAATTGATTTCTTCTTCAAGTCCCATGAAGCAACGGTCAATCCATGAAAGACCAGAACGCTTGTAAACCTTGAGGCAAGTCTCGAGATAGAATGCCGAGAGCCAAGGCCATACTGTACCCTGATGGTAAGCAGAATCACGCTGAATCTGACCACCAGCATAGATAGGGTTGTAGCCACCCGACTTTGGAGAGAGTGAACGAATACCCTTAGGAGTAAGGAGCTCCTTAGTACAGATGTCGAAGATACGCTTCTTTTCAGGAGTTGAAAGAGGACTGTATTCGAGTGAAGTAGCAATGAGCATGTTTGGACGAACACTCCAACTAATGAAGCCACCGTCAACATAGTCAAGAAGATAACCGTGCTGGTTAAGGAATACATTCTTGAATGAAGGACCTACTACGTCAGCAAGCTTTGTGTAAGCTTCAGCCTTAGCAGCCTGACCTGCAGAAACAAGAAGTTCAGCATTGAACTGAAGTGCATTGTACCAAAGGGCATTGATTTCTACAACATAACCAGAACGTGGTACAACAGGCTTTCCGTTAACCTCTGAGTTCATCCATGTTACAGCATGATCGTGACCGTCTGTAGAGAGGAGTGAGTTTTCTGTAACGAAGAGATTAGGATGCTTACCTTCTTTAATATAATCTACGATATCATTGACAAGCTTGCCATATTTCTTTGCAGCACCTTCAACAGATACAAGACGTGCATACTGCTGAATACACCAAATAGCCCAAAGAAGAATGTCTGGCTTATCCATTTCATGAACGTTAACTGTAAGTTTCTTGCCATCCATAAATTCGCGGATAGCCTTCTCAGCAGTTACCATTGCCTTTTCATAATAATCGTTCTCGTCGATTGCAAGAGTGAGACCTGGAAGAGATACAAACATATCACGAGCACGGCACTTGAACCAAGGATAACCTGCGATGATGTAGTTTTCACCATTCTCTTCATAGTGGAACTGATGTGAAGCATTTACGAGACAAGTGTGGAAGTCGGTACGTGGAACGTGTACTTCATACTCGTGATCGAAAATCTTTGTAAGTTCCTCGCTGTTGAGTTCATTGACACCAGCAGCAAATACTACACTTTCACCCTTTTCAATCTTGAACTCAAAGTAACCAGGAACATAAAGGTCTTCTGTGTATTCATAACCAAGTTCCTGTTCCTTCTGATACTCGATTCCCTTGTACCAGTTAGGATCGAAGATGTAATCTGTCTTCTTATTGAGCTGCATGTAAAGATTTGGATAACCTTCATACATGCGAGTCTTAATACCATTGTCCACATATTCGAAATCGCGACTTGCGATTGAATTTTCGTGTGTACATTCTGCTACAGAACGGAATGCAAGGAATGGACGAAGACGAAGGGTTGTAACTGAGTGAGCTTCAAGCAGTGTGTAGCGAATAAGGATGCGGTTTTCGAAATGCTGGAAAACTCTTTCCTTCTTCAAAATAACACCACCCACACGGTAGATAGTAGTAGGAAGACGATCCCATGTCACCTCACGAATGTACTTGTGTCCGTTAGGGCTATAAGCACCTCCATTGTAGCGGTGAAGACCAAGATTGAATTCTGCTCCGTGCTGAATGACTGTCTCATCAAGAGATGAAAGGAGAACATGGTTCTCACCATCCAATTCAGGCACAGGTACAACTAACAAACCGTGATATTTACGCGTATTGCAGTCAACGATTGACGAGCAAGAATACGCACCTGACTTATTTGTGCGAAGTATCTCCTTTGGAAGTGATTCCTGGAGATTCGCCATCAGGCTTTTGTCATAACGCAAATAACTCATAGTTGTATTTTAAGGTTTATATTTAATTGAGTTTTTTATAGACTTATTTTAATTCTTCTTGTATAAGAATGCTCAAAATTAGCAATAATTTTTTTTGCATGCAAAGAAATTGTTCATTTTTTTTCAAGAATTATCAATTTCGTAATGTAAAACACGCTAAAATATGCTGTACAACATATTTTTTCACAAAAAAAGTTGTTCAATTAAGCAATTTGATGTAAATTTGCAACACGAAAAAAAACTGATTCAACATTAGCATTAGGACAAAAGCAACACCTAATAGAACATTTCTTTTTAAGGTAAAAATACTTTTCTTGAAACATGAAACGAACAAAGGAAATCGATGAGTTTATGAGTGAACTCGATGACTTCATCACTCTGCTTAATGAAGAGCAGAGGCATGAATTCATGAGCAATATGAGCATTGAGCATTTCAAGAAAAACGATATGATTTATCGTGAAGGTGAAGTTCCTCAATATATGCATTGTCTTGTTCGCGGAAAAGTCAAATTATATAAAGAAGGTGTTGGTGGCAGAATCCAGATTATGCGTGTCATTAAACCTGTAGGTTTCTTTGGCTACAGAGCATATCTTGCTAATGAGAATTATGTAAATGCAGCAGGAGCATTCGAGAATTGTTCTATTTGCATGATACCAATAGAACTTATCGAGAAGTGGATGCAAGAAAACAATGCACTCGCAATATATTTCGTGAAACTGCTTGCAGTAGAACTTGGCGTATCAGACAAGCGAACTGTTAACCTCACACAGAAACACATTCGAGGTCGCCTGGCAGAAGCTATCCTATTCCTTTACGACTCATACGGAGTAGATGAAGACGGAATCACTATGGCTGTTTGTCTTTCTCGTGACGACCTTGCAAGTCTGTCAAACATGACAACATCCAATGCAATACGTACACTCTCTGCATTTGCAAATGAAAATCTTATTGAACTTGAAGGAAGAAGAATAAGAATACTTGATATAGAAACATTAAAGAAGATTAGCAAGATTGGCTAATCTTCTTTTTTATCACATTATGAAGTTTACAACTTCTTTTTCAACTCCTACTACAAATGGTGTTGGATTCTTTTCTGCAAGTTCACGCCCATCAAGTGTAACAAGAGCTTTTCCCACATCTAACACCTTAACACTTTCTGCACGGTAAGGATGCACGTTCTTATAATTCAAGAAACAGCCCTTTCCAAGCAACCAGAATCCCTCAAACACCTGCCACCAAAGTGGGCGAGTTACAGTCGAAACATCAATCATTCCGTTGTAGAACACCGCATTAGGAGTCTGTCCATATCCTAATCCGTTACCAATACATACTGACATATATTGTCCATCAACGATTTCTGTTTCTATCTTGAACTTGAGATTGTATGATTTCAATTCGAATATCTGGCGTAACATCGTAGAGACAACACTAAAGAATCCCGTTCCTGTGATGCGAATAAGGTCGTTAGTAATCTTTACAAGTCGAGCACCAAGACCTATATTTATGCAATTAAGGAAGTAACGTGTCTGTTCGCCCTGCTCATTCTCATAGGTGATATGGGCAACATCTATCTTTCGTGTCTTTCTCGCAATAATATGATCGACTGCATCTTGCCAATTATCTTGAGTTATTCCCCAGAAACGTGCAAAGTCATGTCCCACACCAACAGGTACAACTCCAAAAGCAAAATCAGAAGGCAACGACTCGCGATGAGTCATGATAGCATTGATAGCATCATAAAGTGCACCATCATCTCCAACAATGACAATAGTATGATAACTATTGTCGCACATCATACCGGCAAGGCGTTCAACAGAACCAACGGCTTCGCTCTGAACGAAGTCGTACTTTATTCCTTTCTGGTCAATGTACTTCTTTATCTGCTTCCAACGTTTATGTGCCTTGAAAAGGCCTGGATTGGTAGCATATATTACGCCCCAGCGAGTTTCTTCTGCCATAATTCTTTTACTATTTCAAGACGTTCTTCAAGAGGAAGAGCACAATCTATCCAATGAATAGGAATGCTACGTCGTTCTTCCATGCCACGGAACCAAGTCATCTGTCGCTTAGCAAACTGATGTATTGCTATCTCAAGAAGAGAAACCATATCCTCGTATGTTAGTTCACCAATGATATACTGGGTAACAAACTTGTATTCAAGTCCATAACGAAGAAGGCGTTCAACAGGTACACCATTATCTATGAGACCACGAATTTCATCAACCATGCCCTCATCAAGTCGAGCACGAAGTCTTCTTGAAATCTTTTCTCTTCGTAAATCTCTGTCAATCTTCAATCCGATATTAAGACTATCAAAAGGAGGCAACTGACGACCATCAAATTCATATCCTTTGATGACACTCTCAATATAAAGACCAGTGCCACCACAAAGTATAGGAGTCTTGCTGCGAGCAACGACATCATCATAGGCATTACAGAAATCGCGTTGGAATTCATACACATTATATCTATCGCCAGCATTGGCAATATCTATAAGATGATAAGGCACTTGCTGACCATCAATGTTGTAGTCACACAAGTCCTTGCCTGTACCAATGTCCATACCACGATATACTTGTCGGCTATCTGCACTCAGGATTTCTCCATCGAGCTGCAATGCCAAGTGGGCAGCAAAAGTCGTTTTGCCACAAGCAGTAGGTCCTAATATTGTGAGTAGTTGCTTCAAGACTAAAAGAGAGTTATATTTATATAAAATGTGTCTGACTATATTTTGCAGACAACATTAAATAGACAATTCATCGAGCACACGAATAAGTCCCTTGTTCAATGCCTTATCAGAACGGATAGCATCTGTGAAAGGAACATATACAACTTGATCATTGCGAACACCAACCATGACATTACGCTGACCATCAAGTATTGCATCAATAGCACCTGCACCAAGACGGCTTGCGAGGATACGGTCACGAGCTGATGGTGAACCACCACGCTGCAAGTGTCCGAGAATACTTACTCGTACATCATACTGAGGATATTCCTTCTTTACACGGTCAGCATAGAACATAGCACCGCACTTAGGGCTCTCGCTCACAATGACAATACTTGAGTTCTTGCTCTTACGAATACCACGACCAATAAAGTGTTCCAACTGGTCAGCATCTGTTGAGTCTTCTGGAATGATAGCTGCTTCCGCACCACTTGCAATAGCACTATTCTGTGCAAGGAAGCCTGCATCACGGCCCATAACTTCAACAAAGAAGATACGTTCGTGTGAATTTGCGGTATCACGAATCTTATCCACACAGTCCATGATGGTATTGAGAGTTGTATCATAACCGATAGTGAGGTCTGTGCCATAAAGGTCATTGTCAATAGTACCAGGCAAACCTATGCAAGGAACATCAAACTCTTGTGCAAAGATACGAGCACCAGTGAGCGAACCATTGCCACCAATCACCACAAGTGCATCAATGCCTTCTTTAATCATTGTCTCGTGTGCCTTCTGTCTGCCTTCAGGAGTTGTGAACTCCTTTGAACGAGCACTCTTAAGAATTGTACCACCACGAGCAATGATATTACTTACACTTTCAGTAGTAAACTCTTTGATTTCATCATTAATCAAACCGTCATATCCACGATAGATTCCTTTTACAGTGAAACCTTTACAAAGAGCAGAACGTGTGACTGCACGTATTGCTGCATTCATACCAGGAGAGTCACCTCCCGATGTGAGAATACCGATACAATTAATTTTTGACATAACTTGTTTCCTTTCTTTTTTATGTGTCTGTGTTGATTATATGTGTGTAAGGGAGAATACTATAAGACCTGCAATCCAAGCAAGGAGTACTCTCCAGAAATAATTCTTGAAATACCATGCTATGTGCATCTTTGCCACCTGAAGCACAGCTTGTCCTGCCAATGTTCCAATGAAAAGCAATGCTCCACCCATCGAACAGCAATAGGAAAGCATCTGCCAATAAGCACCATCCCTAACAAATTCAGAGGTAGAGTCTGCCGCTGTGTCAAGTGGGAACATATTAAGGCCCATCAACATGATTGGCACATTATCAATGACACATGAAAGTGCACCTGTAGCAAGTCCATATACATATACATTATTTATATTAGCTTCGAGCCATTCACCTACAAAAGACAAAGCACCGCATTCCGACAACACACCCACTCCAAGACAAACGCCAAGGAAATAAAGAATGATTCGCATACCAATAAATTCGGTATTGCGGAAGTAATGTCTCTGTACGAAAACGGAAATGAGGTTGCGTCTCATATTGAACAATCCCTCAACGAGCCAAATCAATGACATCACACAAAGGGCTCCAAGGAAAGGAGGCAACTTGGTAAGATAATGGAATGTTGGAATAAACCACAAACCTACAATACCAAGAGTGAGCATGATAAACTTCTGCCATGACGAGAGTATCGAATTGTCTCCATCAAAACGGTCAATCATTGATACCACTTCCACCCTACCCTTCAACTTGGTAGATATAAGAAGGTTGAACACTACAAGACTGGTTATACATGCTGGGAACACACCTTTGAAGAATTCTGTTGGGGTAACAACACCACGAGTCCAAAGAGAAACGGATGTCATGTCACCAATAACAGAACATGCACCGCCAAGACTTGCTGCAACAAGAATGGTGCAAGCGTATATTATCTTCTGCGACTGAGAACGAACAATTCGGCCTACAATACCCATCATAAGGATAACTGTTGTCAAGTTATCCACATTGAACGAAATCAAGAACGCAAGAACAGACAAAATCCACAGGAAGCGACGACTATTTCGCATTCTCAACCAAATCACGAGCGAATCAAACACACCATTGTTGTTCATGACTTCAACAGTGGTATTTGTAGCAATAAGGAAGAGGATTACCTGACAAGCTTCCGTTATATAACGCACAATGACATTATTTGCAACAAACTCCTTGACATAATCAGTATTTGATGCTTCTCCTGCCAAGAAAGAAGAATACTCGTCTGGATGCATGAGTTGTATATAGTCACTTGCTTGAAGCATATATAACACCCACACAATCACACCACAAAACATAGCAACTGCCGCACGATTGAGATGAGTAAACTGTTCTGTACTCATCAAAGCATATCCCAAAAGCAGTACTGCTACTATTACAAGAGTCATGAAGAGCATACGGGTCTATATTTAATTGTTACTGATGATTGAGCGATAGACGGGACTCGAACCCGCGACCCTCGGCTTGGGAAGCCAATGCTCTACCAACTGAGCCACTATCGCAAGTTGAGAAAAACATTTATTTGAACGATGTTGAAAGTCCTATATATTTAGGTACCTTTAACATTGCAAAATTACTAAATTTTATTGATGTAAGCACAAAGAAACATAAAAAAAATGGCACAACATTCAAATTCTTAACTATTACACCTCATGTGTTAAGTAAAATTTCTTAACTTTGCACTATGATTTTGAAACAACTGAACATATTAAACTACCGAAATATTGCACAAGCAGAACTGAACCTTTCGCCTAAATTCAACTGTTTCGTTGGAAGCAATGGCGAGGGAAAGACAAATGTTCTCGATGCCATCTATTTCCTTTCTTTCACAAAAAGCACAGCCAACAACATCGACTCCAACAATATTCGTCACGGAGAGGAGATGATGATGGTGCAAGGCATCTATGACCTTAATGGTACGGAAGAGGAAATCAGTATGGGACTGAAGATGAAGCAGAAGAAGCATGTGAAGCGCAACAAGAAGGACTACAAGAAGATGTCTGAGCATATCGGTCTTCTTCCTCTTATTCTTGTTTCGCCAAACGACAGCGAACTAATCATCGGAGGTAGTGAGGAACGCAGGCGTTTCATGGATATGGTCATCTCTCAGTACAATCCCGATTATATGTCTTGCCTATCAGCATACAACAAGGCTGTTCAGCAACGAAATGCAATGCTTAAGGCTGAAGAAGAGCCAAACATTGACATCATGATTGCATACGAAGAGATGATGGCGATGTACGGAGAGAGGATTTATGCTGAAAGAAGCAAATTTGTAGAGGAACTCATCCCTATCTTCCAAGAGTTCTATACAAAGATTTCTGGCGGTAACGAACGTGTAGGACTCAACTACACAAGTCATTGTCAACGAGGTCCTCTGCTCGAAGTGATACAAAGGGACAGAATGAAGGACCGTGCTATTGGATACTCTCTGCATGGCACTCACAAGGACGACCTTGAAATGACACTTGATGGTTTCCCAATCAAACGCGAAGGTTCGCAAGGTCAAAACAAGACTTACCTCATTTCATTGAAACTTTCACAGTTCAACTTCCTCAAGAACACTGGAAGCAAAACTACACCTTTATTATTATTAGACGACATATTCGACAAACTCGATGCTAATCGTGTAGAACAAATTGTGCAGGTAGTGAGCAATCCTTCTTTCGGACAGATATTCATCACGGATACAAACCGCGAGAACATGGACAAGATTCTTGAGCGTTCAGACAATAACTATAAGATTTTCAAAGTAAAAGGTGGCGTATGCGAAGAAGTAAAGCAGAACAGGTAGGCAATATAGTTCGTTTGTTCATGAGGCAAGAAGGACTCGAGGCACCCTACAACGAATATAGACTGATGAAGGCGTGGGAGGAAGTTCTTGGAGAAGGCATCGCTCGTTTTACAGGAGAGAAGTTTATAAAAAACCAAACGCTTTACGTTAAGATTCAGTCTTCTGTTGTCAAGAACGAACTATATATGGGAAGGGCTAACATCATCAAACTTCTTAATGATTATGTTGGTTCGCAAGTTATAACAGATATAAGGTTTTATTAAAACAATAATCCCCACTCCTTTCGAGCGGGGATTTCTGTTATTTATGCTGTTGCTTTTTCATCTGTTTCCATTGTGCCTTAGCAAGTTCCTGCATATCCACAACCTCATCTTTCTCATCGACAATCTCAAAACCAAGCATCGTCTCAATCACATCCTCAAGAGTTACAATACCTCTGAATGTGCCATATTCATCAATGATAATTGAGATATGCTCTTTCTTCTCAAGAAGTTTCTCCCAAATGTCGCTGACATCTTCATCTTCCGAGAAGGAAAGGATTGGACGAGCAAGGTCACCAAGTTTCAAATCAAACTTATCTTCTGCAAGACTCTCAAGGATATCCTGGCGAAGTACATAACCCGTGATGTAGTCGTCTTCCTCATCTTTATATACAGGAATACGTGAGTGGTTCTTATATTCTTCGTCGTTGTAAAATTCGCGAAGCGTCATCTCTTCTTCTGCCATTGTAACAACGACACTTGGTGTCATTATCTCATGAGCTGTCACACTATCGAGTTTGAGCAAGTGCTGAATCATTCTGTTCTCTTTCTTCTCAAGAACACCTTCTTCTGCTCCTACACTCACCATTGCCGACACTTCTTCACGCGACACACTAACCTGCTGACCTTTAGACAAAGAATGAGTGAAATGTTCGAGCAAGAGTACAATAGGATAAGTGATTACCTCAAGCACACGAACTACCTTTGATGCAGGAACAGCAAGTTTGCGCCAATGTGTAGAACCAAGTGTCTTTGGGAAAATCTCAGAGAACACAAGGATGAGGAATGTGAACACACCCGACACAATACCTACAAAAGTTGATGCAAAAGCATGGTTGAACTGTTCCTGAGCATACATAGCTGCCTGAGAACCAACCAATGATGCACCTACGGTGTTTGCAATAGTATTGACAACAAGAATCGCCGAAATAGGACGGTCGATGTTTGTTTTGTAGCGTTTCAACAACTGCCAACCCTTCGCACCACTATCTTCTAATGTCTGAACGAACGATAAAGGTGTGGACAACATCGTCGCTTCCAGCACAGAACAAAGCGCTGAAACAACGAGTGCCAAAACCATGTAAAGAATAAGTAACCCCACGGTTAAATGTTATTTTAATTTATTTTATTTGAATTATAATACGCCTTTGCTTGATGGCAACTGGAACTTGTAGATATCACGTTTCACAGCCATCTTGATGCTTCGTGCCAATGCCTTGAAGATTCCTTCAATCTTGTGATGTTCATTCTCGCCCTCTGCCTTGATGTTAAGGTTCATACGAGCGGCATCGCTGAAGCTCTTGAAGAAATGAAGGAACATCTCTGTTGGCATATCTCCAACCATTTCTCTATGGAACTCAGCATCCCATACAAGCCAAGCACGGCCACCGAAATCGAGTGCCACCTGACACAAGCAGTCGTCCATAGGCAATGTGTAGCCATAACGCTCTATGCCTCGCTTATCTCCAAGTGCCTTATTGATGCACTCACCAAGCGCAATACCTGTATCTTCGATAGTATGGTGCTCATCAACATTGAGGTCTCCATTCACATGAATGTAAAGGTCAATGCTTCCATGCTTACCAATCTGCTCAAGCATGTGGTCAAAGAATCCGAGACCTGTATTGATGTCACACTTACCTGTACCATCGAGGTTGAGGCGAATGTCGATATCTGTTTCCTTTGTTGTGCGACGAACACTTGCTGTTCTTTCGCCAGCAAAAAGAATCTCTGTTATCTCATCCCACGACTGAACATTATCTCCAAGTATAAGATATTTGCATCCAAGATTGATAGCCAACTGCTTATCTGTCTGACGATCACCAATGACATACGAGTTTGCAAGGTCATAATCTCCAGTCATGTACTTGCCCATCATTCCTGTTCCTGGCTTGCGTGTAGGGAGATTATCTTCTGGAAAACTGCGGTCGATAAGCATGTCATCAAATTCAACACCCTCACTCTTCAATGTGTTGAGCATGAGGTTATGAGTAGGCCAGAAGTCTTCTTCAGGATAACTATCAGTTCCAAGACCATCTTGATTGCTGACCATGACAAATTCAAAGTCGAGCTTTGTGCGGATGAAATTCAAGTTGCGTATAACGCCAGGAACAAACTGAAACTTATCAAATGAGTCAATCTGCTCGTCGTCTGGTTCAACGAGAATAGTTCCATCACGGTCTATGAATAGAGCTTGTTTCATGTATATTGTTTTCTTTTCAATTACTTATACTGTCTGAGGGCAGACAACAACTGAATGTTTTCGCCCTTTGTACCAATAGTGATTCGCAAGCAGTTGCCACAAAGATGAATATGATTGCGGTTGCGAACTATGATACCTTTCTGCACGAGATACTTGTAAATGCTTACAGCATCATCCACTTCTGCAAGGAAGAAGTTTGCATCTGTTGGATAAACCTTCTTCACGATTGGGAGATCGGCTATCGAATTCATCAACTTACCTCGTTCTTCCACTATCAATGAGATGTTGCGATGCAAGATTGTTACGTTCGAAAGTATCTCAATAGCTTTCTCCTGTGTCAGCTTGTTCACATTATAAGGATATTTCACCTTATTAAATAATGCAATAATATCTGCACTTGCAAACGCCATACCAAGACGAATAGCTGCTGCACCCCAAGCCTTGCTGAACGTATTGAGAACGATGAGGTTAGGATACTGAGCAAGCTTGCTTCGCATAGGTGTCTGAGATGAGAACTCAGAATATGCTTCATCTACAATGACAATACCCTCAAACTCACGAAGAACCTTCTCTATCTTCTCTGTAGCAAACGCATTACCTGTTGGGTTGTTTGGTGTACAGATAAAGATAATCTTTGTGTTCTCATCACAAGCTGCGAGGAGCTTTTCAGGGTTGATATCGTAGTTTTCCTCAAGTGAAACCTTACGATACTCAATGTCGTTTGTATCAGCACATACCTCATACATTCCGTATGTTGGGTCGATAGCAACTACGTTGTCGATACCCGGACGGCAGAAGATGCGATAAGGCAAGTCAATCGCTTCGTCTGAACCATTTCCAAGGAAGATATTCTCAACTGGCACTCCTTTCAACGGAGAAATCATCTTCTTCACCTCTTCCTGCAATGGGTCTGGATAGCGGTTGTATGGTGCAGAGTGCGGATTTTCATTGGCATCGAGGAAGACATCTGCCTTCATGCCCTTGAACTCATCGCGTGCACACGAATATGGTTTGAGAGCCCATATATTAGGGCGTGTCAATTCACTTAATGGTTTCATTTCTTCATTCTTACGGTCATCGCATTCTTATGTGCATCAAGCATTTCTGCTGCTGCCATGAGTTCTACGGCACGACCAATTTTCTGTACTCCCTCTGCTGTGAGGTTTTGGAAAGTCACTTTGCGGCAGAACGAATCAAGGTTCACACCACTATATGCTTTTGCATAACCGCTTGTTGGGAGTGTATGATTAGTACCCGATGCGTAATCTCCTGCACTCTCGCATGAATAGTGTCCCACAAAGACCGAACCTGCATTAACGACAAGGTCACAAAGGTCAAGGGCATTATCCATCGAGAGAATAAGATGTTCTGGTGCATACTCATTACAAATCTCGAATGCTTCCTTGATGTCTTTGAGGATAAATATCTTGCTGTATGTGAGTGCCTTCTCGGCAATCTCCTTTCGTGGAAGGAGAGCAAGCTGACGGTCAACCTCAGCACTTACTTCCTTTGCCACCTTCTCACTGTCTGTGAAAAGGATAGATTGCGAATCTACTCCATGTTCTGCCTGGCTAAGCAAGTCGGCAGCTACATAAACAGGATTGCATGTTTCATCTGCAACAATAGCAACTTCTGAAGGACCTGCAGGCATGTCGATAGCAACTTCATGCAGACTAACCTGTTGTTTTGCAGCCATCACGAACTGATTGCCCGGACCAAAAATCTTGCTCACCTTTGGCACAGACTCTGTTCCGTATGCCATAGCACCAATAGCCTGCACACCACCTGCCTTGTAAATGCGGTTGACACCTGCAATACGAGCAGCAACAAGAATTGCAGGATTGAGTTTTCCTTCTTTATTTGGTGGCGAACAAAGCACGATATCCTTACAGCCAGCAATCTTGGCTGGAGTAGCAAGCATGAGGACTGTCGAGAAGAGAGGTGCTGTACCTCCAGGGATATAAAGTCCTACCTTCTCAATAGCGATGCTCTTCTGCCAACACTTTACTCCAGGCTGAGTCTCAACACAGATAGGTTCAAACTTCTGTGCCTCATGAAACTTAGCGATGTTACTGTGCGCAAGTGTGATAGCAGCCTTGAGTTCTTCGCTGACAAGTGTCTCTGCTGCTTGCATCTCTGCCTCAGAAACAGCGAGTTGTGACAATTCAACCTTGTCGAACTTCAACTCGTATTCCTTGACAGCTTCATCACCTCGTGCCTGAATATCATCAAGAACTGTCTTCACAGTCTGGCGAAGTTCAGAGGCATCACGGTGTGGGCGTTCCAAGAGGGCTGACCACTCTGTGCGTGTTGGATTGACTATTATATTCATATTATAAAATCATCTTTTCAATAGGAGTAACAAGAATGCCTTCAGCACCAAGTGCCTTCAACTGACCAACAATCTCCCAGAAGTGCTTCTCATCGAGAACTGCATGTACCGAGCACCAGTCTTCATCTGCAAGTGGAATGATAGTTGGCGACTTAAGACCAGGAAGCACCTTAATGATTTCATCGAGATGTGCCTTTGGAGCATTCATGCGAACATACTTCTTGTCTTCTGCGATGAGTACAGACTCAATCTGGAAGAGGAGCTGTTCGAGGATTGCCTTCTTCTCGTCGCTCATGTCCTTGTTACCAATGAGGAGAGCCTCACTCTTCATAACAACTTCCACCTCACGAAGGTTGTTGCTGATGAGGGTTGAGCCAGAAGAAACGATGTCGAAGATACCATCGGCAAGACCAATGCCAGGAGCAATCTCTACACTACCTTGAATGACGTGTACATCCATATTAACTCCCTTTTCCTTCATGAAGTTCTTGAGGATGTTTGGATATGATGTTGCAATCTTCTTGCCTTCAAACCATTCTACGCCTTTATAGTCAATTGCCTTTGGAATAGCAAGACTGATGCGGCACTTTGAGAAGCCGAGGCGCTTGATGATTTCTGCATCTTCACCACGTTCAACAAATTCATTTTCACCAACAATACCGAGGTCTGCAACGCCGCTTGCTACGGTCTGTGGGATATCATCATCACGGAGGTAAAGAACCTCAAGTGGGAAGTTGGAAGCTTGAACGAGAAGTGTGCGCTTCGATGAAGGGACCTTGATGCCTGCTTCCTGAAGAAGATTGATAGTGTCTTCGTAAAGACGACCTTTTGATTGTACTGCTATACGTATCATAATTGTCTGTTGTTTGTTTTGTGTTATATGGAGTATTCTCGAGACTGAAATGAGTTGTTTTTAGTTTTTCTTTGCCTCACTACTCCTAATTATTAATTAATGATAAATTCTCCTGTAATAATCCTTTTGTTTGAAGGACTATATGTACCGATAAGCGGCGCCTTTTTCTGTGGCTCACAATGTCGGAAGAACTCAAGTATGTTCTTATAACTATAGACATCGGTGTCGAAGACAACATAGTCAAAACCATCAGTCTTGACCTCTCCGTCTATAGCCCCATTTCGACATGCTGGTATGTCGAGTGAGTGGTAAGACAACCTGTTCTTTTCACAAATGCCCTGCATCTCTTCAAGGTTTTCTCCTGTCGAGACAATAAGGAATTTATTTCGTCTGATGTATTGCATGCGGGTCATCTTCTCCTCTTTTTTCCTGAAGATTTTCGATTTGAAGAATGATGCTACACCTTTTAAATAAATAGCAAACTTAATTGGTAAAGTGACAAACACATTGTAGTGCCCATAATGCTTCTCAAAGAAGATGAGCATTGCCTTGTAGAATGTGGTCACATAGCGGAAACTTGTCTTATTTGTTGACTCGCCCTTATAGTGCAAGATGCTGATTGGCAAGTAGTAATTCTTCTTTCCTGTCATCATCATGCGGTAAGAGAGGTCAATATCTTCGCCATACATGAAGAAGTCTTCATCAAGAAGTCCCGACTTCTCAAGTGTGGAGTGGCGAATGAACATACATGCTCCCGAGATAACTTCTATCTGATTTGGCAGATTCTCATCGAGGTACTGCATATAGTATCGTCCGAAAGTTCTGGACTTAGGGAATCGGTTGCACAGTCCTGTCATCTTACAGAAACTGGTGAATGGTGTAGGAATACCTCTTCTCGACTCAAGTGCAAACGAACCATCGGTTCTCAACATCCTCACACCCATCGCTCCTGCCATTTGGTTTTCATCCATAAACTTAATACAAGACGTGATGACATCCTCACCAAGTATAGTATCTGGATTGAGCAAAAGCACGTATTCGCCCTTTGAAATCTTTATCGCTTGATTGTTGGCTTTAGCAAATCCACCGTTCTCTTTGTTGGCTATGAACAATACATCACGGAAACGTGGCGTGAGATATTCTACCGTGCCATCCGAACTGTTATTATCGACAACAATAACCTCAGTATTTATTCCACACGAAGAACGTACTACCGACTCAAGACACTGCTCGAGGTAGTACTTCACGTTGTATGAAACAATTATAACTGAAAGCTTTACCATTATCTTTTTACCGTTATCGTTAGTCCGCTGATGACATTAATCGTTGTTTAGAGTTTCGAGATAATTCCTTATATTACCTTCTGATGGATAACACAGGAATGTGACTGCCATCGCTATCAATGCACAAACACCGCAAGAGAAATTGAATGTTGCAAAATAGGCAATCTCACACAATATTGCTACGAACCATATTATTGTCATACGAACCATGCTCCAAACCATATAGTTGTTGAGTGCCTGGTCAAAGTTCATTCGTTTAAGATTGTTTTTTGTATTGAGTGTAAACAACTTAAGTGCTAATGGCACAAGAAGCAAAACACCTGCCACACAAAGTATTTGCAGTATATATTCTGTCTGGCTCTTTGGCTCTACACTACCGCAGAAGTCTAAATCCATCTTCTTTCCAAGAAAGTAGAATAATATGACAACAAACCAATCCGAAAAGAATGAAACCTTTAATATGAGCAATATCTGTTTAATTTTCTTATCCATGTTATTTGTTCTTTTAGTTTATACGGAACGGAATTCTATTCACAAGACTTCGTCCAAGTGTCGCTTCGTCGGTGTATTGCAACTCGTCGTTGACCGACAATCCTCGTGCAAGAACCGAGAGTTTAACACCTTCAAAACGAGCCAACTTCCTTGAAATGAAGAAATTCGTGGTGTCGCCCTCCATCGTACTGCTTAATGCGAGTATCACTTCCTGCACTCCACCTTCTTCTATTCTATCGACAAGACTCTGAATCTCAAGGTCACTCGGACCTATTCCGTCCATTGGTGATATGACACCTCCCAAGACATGATACAGTCCCTTATACTGCATTGTTGCCTCAATAGCCATCACATCCTGTATGTTTTCAACAACACAAATGATGCTGCCGTCTCGTTGTGGATTGCTGCAGATGCTGCAAACTTCCGTATCTGATATGTTGTGACACACCTGACAATAGTTCACCTCATGGCGCAACCTCGTGAGAGCTTCGCAAAATCCATCAACCTTTTCAGCATCGAGACGAAGTGTGTGGAGCACAAGGCGCATAGCAGTCTTGCGTCCTATTCCAGGCAACTTAGCAAATTCATCTACTGCCTTGCCTAACAATGCCGACGAGTATTGTTGTTCCATACAAGATGCAAAGGTAATCATTTTCTTTAATATATAATGTATCAAGCGAGAAAAATGTAATAATCATTTAACATTTTGGACAAAATCACATAATTACATTCGCATTTTCATTAACATTTGTGCAAAAAATCAGCTGAAGAAAAGCCACTCGCAATAAAGGCATCATCCATATTTCACCCTTCAACAAGCACAAAATCACCAATCATCACCACTCTTTCACACGCTTGACAATCGACTATCAAGCTATATGACAGTCGTCTGTCAATAGCATGACAGTTGCCTTTCAACCGCACGACAGTCGCCTTTCAACAGCACGACAAACACCCATCTTTCCACCGACAATCACAAATCTTTTCTTCAACCATCAACCCATGCGCTATAGAGCATCAAACAACCTCCATTCATACCCCCAAAATCCTCCCTTCAATTCTCCCCATTCCACACAAAAAAGTGCATCAGTCAACGCCACAATTCAGCATTAAACCGATACACTTATCAAACTCTCGTATTATCTTCTAATACAATTCTTTATAGTATCTATTTATTATCCTTTTCAATCTTTGAAGAAACTGGCACATCAGTCATCTCACCTTGTATGAAGATGCGAGCCATATCGTCCTTACAATTCGTAAAAACTTGTATGCTTCTCTTGAACTTTCCAGGCATCTTTCCGTTACCGTCGTAAGTAACTTTTATTTCACCTGTACCACCAGGAGAGATGAAGTCTTTAGGCCACTCAACATTGGTGCAACCACATGATGGATGAACATAATTGATGACAAGCTTTGCATTACCTGTATTTGTGAATCGGAACACACATTTGCGAACTGGTTCGTCCATACAGAATGTACCAAGATTGATTGTAGTCTTCTCAAATTTGATTTCGGGACGTTTCTTTGCAGAAGCGCCAACGCAGACCATAAGAGCTGCTAAAATTACGAAAATTTTCAGTTTCATATACATCATTTTTAATGTTTATCTGTTTGATTGTTGCGGTTGGCAGAGGTTTAATCTCTTTTATTATAATATAAGAAATTTGCACAAACATGTTGCTTTCTGCTGACATCTCAACCGAATTTTTGTGCAAAAGTACAACATTTCAACAATATTCAAGCAGAATTTTGCAGTATTTCATTATAATTTTGTAAATTTGCACGATTTATGTCGGCTTTTCGGCATAACTCTTTTTACGAGAAAACAAATTAATAACAAATAAATGAATACAGACAGAAGTAATCTTATTGGATGGGTCCTCATCGGATTGGTGTTCTTAGGTTTTATGTACTACAACCAGAATTCGATGAAAGAACAGGCAGAATTCCAGCACGTTCAGGACTCAATCGCTGCAGTACAGGCAAAGAAAGAAGCGAAGGCAGCAGCAGCACTCAAACTCAAGCAAGAAAAGGAGCTTCAGGCTCAAGCAACAGATTCACTCAATGATCTCTTTACTGCTCGCCAGGGTAAGGCAGGCAAAACAACTATCGAGAACGAACTTCTTACAGTTGTTATCAATAATCAGGGTGGACAGATTGAAAGCATCACACTCAAGGATGACACTTACAAGAACCAGCAGGGCGGAAAGGTTTCCCTCTTCGACAAGGGTGACTCTGAGATGAAGTTCCTCATGGACGGTAAGGAGGCAAACATCAACACTGCAGACTTCTTCTTCACTCCAAAGGATGCAAAGAAGGATGCCGTAACAATGACTCTCCCTATTGCAAAGGGCAAAATCAACATTTCTTACTCTCTCATTCCTAACAGTTATCTCCTCAACATGGACATAAAGGCTGAAGGTATTGAGGGCTTCTTCCCATCAAAGACCAATACCATTGAGCTCGTATGGACAGAGAAGATGAAGCAGCAGGAGAAAGGTTGGGATTTCGAAAATCGTTATTCTACAATTACTTATCGTGACATTGATAAGGACACTAAAGAACTTTCTTCAATGGGCGGTGATGAAGAGAAGGATGAATTCAAGAAAAACATCAAGTGGATTACATACAAGACTCAGTTCTTCTCACAGGTTCTCATTGCTAACGAAAGCATGAAGGTGAATAGTATGAGTTCGGTTAAGGACGAAAAGGGTTCTGGTTATCTCAAGACACTCGTGACAAATGCTTCTATCAAGTTCGACCCTTCGGGCAAGGAAGCATCATCATTCTCTATGTATCTCGGTCCTAACAAGTTCTCTACTCTTGGCGAGAACGAGAAACTTATCAACAGCGACACTAAGCTCGACCTTCGTTCACTCGTATATCTTGGTTGGCCAATCGTGCGCTGGATTAACCGCTTCGTAATCCTCTACCTCTTCGACTGGTTGACTGGTTGGGGCTTGAACATGGGTATCGTACTCCTCATCCTTACTATTCTCATCAAGGCACTTGTCTTCCCTCTCATGAAGAAGTCATACCTCTCAAGTGCTCGAATGAGGGTTCTTAAACCAAAGATTGAAGAGATAACAAAGAAATATACTAAGCCTGAGGATGCTATGCTCAAGCAGCAGGAGACTATGAAGGTTTACTCAGAGTATGGCGTTAGTCCTATGGGTGGATGTCTTCCTATGCTTATCCAGATGCCTATTTGGATTGCACTCTTCAACTTTATCCCTAATGCTATCGAACTTCGTGGCCAGTCGTTCCTCTGGGCTAATGACCTCAGTACATACGATGACATCATACATTGGGGCACAAACATTTGGGGAATTGGTGACCACCTCTCACTCTTCTGTGTGCTTTGGTGCGTATCAACAGTTCTCACTCAGATGTTCTCTATGCGCCAGCAACAGGACACAATGACTCCTGAGCAGGCACAACAGATGGCAATGATGAAGTGGATGATGTATCTCATGCCAGTCATCTTCTTCTTCTCATTCAATAGTTATTCGTCTGGCCTCAACTACTATTACTTCATCTCTTCACTCACAAGTGTGCTCCTCATGTGGTGGCTTCGCAAGTCAACAGACGACAACAAGCTCCTTGCTCAGCTCGAAGAGCGTCACAAGATGCGTAAACAGCAGACTGCCACAGGTAAGCGTCCTTCATCTATGATGGAACGTCTTCAGGCTATGCAGGAAAAGCAGATGGAAATCCTCAAGCAACAGCAAGAGGCTCAGCGCCAGCGCGACCTTAATGAAAAGAAATAACACTCTACATATAGGGCGGACTATTCGTTAGTCTGCCCTTCACTCTTTTTATATGAACAAATCATTCATGACATTTATAGCGGCTACAGCACTCGCTGTTTCCTCAGCAGATGCGCAGCCTAAAACATTCATCGGACGCACTCAACCTAAGATTGAGAACCGCACTCTTACTCCTGAACTCCTTTGGGCTATGGGACGTGTAGGTGGAGCTTCCGTATCTCCTGACGCTAAGACAATTACATACAATGTAAGTTATTATAGCGTTGCTGAGAACAAGAGTCATACAGTCATCTACACTCAGGGCATAGATGGCACAAATGAAAAGCTTCTAACCACTGCAAATTCCTCAGAAGTATCTCCTCAGTACATTGCAAATGGCAAAAAGATTGCCTTCCTCGCACTCGATGCAGAAGGCAACATGCAGGTTTGGAGCATGAATCCAGACGGCACAGACCGCAAGCAGCTCAGCCATGAAACTGAGGGTGTTGACGAATTCAAGTTCTCACCTGATGAGAAGAAGGTAATACTTGTGAAAACCATCAAGTATGGCAAGCGTACAAAGGACCTTTATCCAGACCTTGACAAAGCTTCGGGACGTGTACTCACAGACCTTATGCATCGTCATTGGGACGAATGGGTTGAAAGCATTCCTCACGCATTTGTTGCAAACTTTGATGGTAATGAGATAAAGAATACTCTTGACATTCTCAATGGTGCTCCTTACGAATGTCCTATGAAGCCATTTGGTGGAGTAGAGCAACTCAGCTGGAGTCCAGACTCAAAGACTATCGCATATACTTGTCGCAAACTTGAAGGTAAGGATTATGCCTGCTCAACTGATGCTGATATTTATTTTTATAATGTGGAGACAGGCCTTTCTCGCAATATCTGCAAGGGGGAAGGTTACAAGCGACCTGCGGTAGATTACACAGAATCGCTCAAGGACCAGAAGGTAAACGACCGCAGTTATCCTGGTAATGTCGTTTCTGGTTTCCTCCTTTCTGGTTATGACACAAATCCTTCTTTCTCTCCTGATGGCAAGTATGTCGCATGGCAGAGCATGGAACGTGATGGATATGAGTCGGATGTGAACCGTCTTCTCATCATGGACCTCAAGACAGGTAAGATTTCTCAGCTTGCAGAAAAGATTAACACTCCTGTTGATTCATACGTTTGGTCGGCAGATAGCAAGCAGATTTATTTCATCAGCACATGGCACGGCACTACTCATGTTTATTCAACAAACTTGAAGGGTGAATATAAGCAACTTACTGAAGGTCAGTACGACTACTCTTCTGTTCAGCTTTGTGGCAAGAAACTTCTCTGTGGTCGTCACAGTATGTGCGAACCACACGACCTTTATCTTATAGATCCAGCAAAGAAGACAGTTGCTCAGGTTACTAACGAAAACAAATATTATCGTGAGAACATCGACTGGGGAACTTGCGAACCACGTTGGACAAAGACCGTAGATGGTAAGGACCTCCTTTCGTGGGTAATCCTTCCTCCTAACTTCGACAAGAACAAGAAGTACCCTACTCTTCTCTTCTGCGAGGGCGGTCCACAGAGTCCTGTTTCGCAGTTCTGGTCATACCGTTGGAACTTCATGATTATGGCAGCTAACGGTTATGTTGTTGTTGCTCCTAACCGTCGTGGTCTTCCAGGCTTCGGCAAGGAATGGCTCGAAGAAATCAGCGAGGACTACGGAGGTCACTGTATGGACGACTACTTCACATCAATAGATGATGCAGCAAACAACCTTCCTTACGTTGACAAGAACCGCCTCGGTTGCGTTGGTGCTTCATTCGGTGGCTATTCTGTTTATTGGATTGCAGGTCATCACGACAAGCGTTTCAAGGCATTTATTGCTCACGATGGCATCTTCAACATCGAGCAGCAGTATCTTGAAACCGAAGAGATGTGGTTTGCCAACTGGGACATGGGTGGCGCATACTGGAATGGACACGACAAGACATTCAAGAACTCTCCACACCGTTTTGTTGACAAGTGGGACACACCTATCCTCTGTATTCAGGGCGAGAAAGACTATCGTATCGTCACTTCTCAGGCTATGTCAGCATTCAACGCTGCACAACTTCGTGGCATCCCTTCCGAGTTCCTCTGCTTCCCAGACGAGAACCACTGGGTACTCAAGCCACAGAACGGTATCCTCTGGCAGCGTCGCTTCTTCAACTGGTTGGACACTTATGTAAAATAATCTAGAAAATCTAGTTTATCTATAATAACTAGAAACAATAGAAAACCTAGACTACCTAGATAATCCCCAATAACAAGAAATCTAAAAAAACAACTCAATATGACTGAAATTCTTCAACAAAAACTCAGCGACTCCAAATCAGCTCGCTGGACAGCCCTTATCATTGTGTCTGTCACAATGATGTTCGGCTACTTCTTTACAGACGTAATGTCTCCACTCGAACCATTGCTCACTGCTGCAAAAGGCACAGAGAACGGCATGGGTCTTGGTTGGACATCATCAGAGTATGGATGGTTCTCAGGAGCTTATGGTCTGATGAATGTATATCTCCTCCTTCTTTTCTTCGGAGGTATCATCCTCGACAAGTTCGGTATTCGATTCACAGGTGTACTTTCTACAGCACTTATGTTCGGTGGTGCAGTAATCAAGTGGTGGTCAGTAGCCAACGACTTTGGTGATGCAACTATCTGGGTACCATTCGGTGGTGATGTACAGGCACAGGTTGCTTATGCAGGACTCGGCTTCGCCATCTATGGTGTAGGTTGTGAGATTGCTGGTATCACAGTAAGTAAAGTTATTGTAAAGTGGTTCACAGGACACGAACTTGCACTCGCAATGGGACTTCAGGTTGCCCTCGCTCGTATCGGTACAGCCGTTGCACTTGGTGCAGCACTCCCTATCGCAAAGGCATTCGGTGGTGTTAGTGCTTCTGTAGGACTTGGTGCAGCATGTCTCTGCATCGGTATGATTTCCTTTATAGTATATAATGTGATGGACAAGAAGGAAGATGCTGCAGCAGCTGCTTCAGCAACAGAACCAGAAGAAGGATTCAAGTTCTCAGACCTTGGTATGCTCTTCACAAACAAAGGTTTCTGGTATATCACTCTCCTCTGCCTCATGTTCTATGCAGGAGTGTTCCCATTCCTCAAGTTTGCAACAAAGCTCATGGTATTCAAGTATGGTGTTGACCAGGAACTTGCAGGACTCATCCCAGCTATGCTTCCATTCGGTACCATCTTCCTCACTCCATTCTTCGGTGGTATCTATGACAAGCACGGTAAGGGTGCAACACTCATGATTATTGGTTCTATCCTCCTCACACTTGTTCACATCACATTTGCACTCCCAATTAACTCTTGGGTACTTGCTATTGCAGTGATGATTGTTCTTGGTGTTGCTTTCGGTCTTGTACCATCAGCCATGTGGCCATCTGTTCCAAAGATTATTCCAATGAAGCTTCTTGGTACAGCATACGCAGTTATCTTCTACATCCAGAACATTGGTCTCTCAATGGTTCCTATGTGGATTGGTTCAGTAAACGAGAAGAATACAAATGCAGAAGGTGTTATCAACTATACTGAATCCATGACTATCTTCGCAGGCTTCGGCGTTGTTGCTATCATCATCGCCTTCCTCCTCCTTTTAGAAGACAAGAAGAAAGGTTATGGTCTGCAGAAACCAAATGTGAAGTAATTAAATCTAATCAATAAAACTAAAACTCTAAAAACTATGTTTGAAGGACAGCCAAAAGGTCTGTGGACCTTAGCATTAGCAAACACAGGTGAGCGCTTCGGTTACTACACTATGCTCGCTGTGTTCATCCTCTTCCTACAGGACAACTTCGGTTGGTCATCAAGTATGGCAGGAACAGTTTATTCATCGTTCCTTGCTTGTGTTTATTTCTTGCCTATCATTGGTGGTGCAGCAGCAGACAAGTGGGGCTATTCAAAGATGGTAACCATCGGTATCTTCATCATGTTCCTTGGTTATGCATTCCTCTCTATCCCAATGGGTTCAAACCTCGTTGCAGTAATTGCAATGATTGCAGCACTTCTTCTTGTCAGTCTCGGTACAGGTCTCTTCAAGGGAAACCTTCAGGTTATGGTGGGTGACCTCTACAATGAGCCTCTCTACGCAGACAAACGCGATGCAGGTTTCTCCCTTTTCTATATGCTCATCAATGTAGGTGCAATGTTCGCTCCTACAGCTGCTATCGGTATCATGAACTGGGCAGAGAATTCACTCGGTGTTAGCAAGGCTGATGCATATCACTTCGCATTCGCAGTAG
>CALBJW010000185.1 GCA_937893145.1 uncultured Prevotellaceae bacterium
TTGTAGTTGATAGCAATCTTGTTGTATGCTTCGAGGTGGAATGGGTCAATCATGTTCACATCGTTGAGGTCTGCAGTTGCAGCCTCGTAAGCGATGTTGACAGGGTGCTTGAGTGGGAGGTTCCATACAGGGAATGTCTCGAACTTAGCATAACCAGCATGAATGCCACGCTTGTTTTCGTTGTAGAGCTGAGAGAGACAAACAGCCATCTTGCCAGAACCTGGACCTGGAGCAGTAACGATTACGAGAGGACGCTCGGTCTCAACATAGTCGTTCTTTCCAAAACCTTCATCAGATGCGATGAGGTTCACATTGTGTGGATAGCCATCGATGAGGTAATGGAAATAAGCCTTGATGCCCATGTGCTCAAGACGAGTGCGGAAAGCATCGGCAGTACGCTGTCCATTGTAGTGAGTGATGACAACGGAACCTACCATGAATCCACGATTCATAAACTCATTGCGAAGGCGAAGCACATCTTCGTCGTATGTGATGCCAAGGTCAGCACGAACCTTGTTCTTTTCAATATCTTCTGCACTGATGACGATGACAATCTCGATGCTATCAGCAATCTGAGAGAACATGCGGAGTTTGCTGTCTGGTTGGAAACCTGGAAGTACGCGGCTTGCATGGTGGTCATCGAAGAGTTTGCCACCAAGTTCGAGATAAAGTTTGCCATCAAATTTAGAAATACGCTCCTTGATATGCTCAGACTGAATCTTGAGGTATTTCTCGTTATCAAAACCTATTTTCATAATTGTGTAGTGTATGTTAAATGATGTCTGCGGCGAAATGTGCTGCGGACAACGTGTTTGTTACTTGTTAATGACAGACTGGATTGCAAAAAGAACTGCTCCCACCTTCTCGGAGAAGTGGGTATAGTTTCCAATCTTCATGAGATTCTTGTGGTCTTTCCATGCATCAAGCACCTTTTTGTCAAGTTCGCGTGCAATCTGCATTCCTGCCGAGTCTGCTTGCTCGTAACGCTGTGCGTTATTGCATGTGGTATAGAATTCCTCAGCTCCAGCAGCTGTTGTGCGAAGATGAATCACTGCATCGTAGCGATTTAGGAGTTGGTCGTTTGTGTATCCAAGTTCTGCTATAATCTTGTCCCACAAGTCAACGCTGAGGTATGCTGAGATGTCGAGTGTGCCTCTGTCGAAAAGGATGAGGATAGGGCGGTCAAGAGTTTGTGCCATACGATAGAACTTGTCTTCGAGAGCGAGTTGAATCTCGAGGGTAGCCTTTTCGCCTTCATAGAAGAAGTCCGCATTCTTCGTAAGGTAGTTCATTCCTGCCTTTGTGAACATCGTAGGGACTTCTGGTATGGTAAACACCTTATATCCTAACTCGGTGAAGTGGCGGACAGCTTCATCGATGGCTGTGGTCTTTCCGGCACACGGTCCACCTGTGAACACTATTCGCGTAATATTTCTTTTTGGCATCATGTAAACAGTAAAGGATTAAAAAACGATTGCAAAAATCGTTTGCAAATATAGTCATTATTAAGTTAAAAGTTAAACGATAGAAGTTAAAAGTTGAGTTATACGAGCAAAAAAGATATTTTCTCGTACTCATTTGTTGATTTTTTAGTAACTTTGCCGACAAATAAAAAACAACAAAACAAAAAGGATTAAGATGAAACATGCAATTCCAGTCTTGCTTCTCACTGGTTATCTTGGTAGTGGTAAGACAACACTTTTGAACCGAATTCTTAATAATAAACAAGGTATAAAGTTTGCCGTAATCGTTAATGACATAGGTGAGGTGAACATTGATGCCACACTCATCCAGCAGGGAGGTATAGTTGATCAGCAGGACGAGAGTCTTGTGGCACTTCAGAATGGTTGTATCTGCTGTACATTGAAGATGGACCTCGTGGAGCAACTTCGTGAAATCGTTGCTATGCACAAGTTCGATTATATCGTGATTGAGGCAAGTGGTATTTGCGAACCTGCTCCAATCGCCCAGACTATCTGCTCTATCCCTACGATGGAACCAAAGTATTGGGCAGAAGGACTGGCAAAACTCGACTGCATCGTTACCGTTGTTGATGCACTCCGTATGCGTGATGAATTTGGCAATGGTGAAGCACTCACAGCAAGCAACATCGAGGAAGACGACATCGAAAATCTCGTTATTCAGCAGATTGAGTTCTGTAACATCGTGCTTCTGAACAAGGCAAGCGAAGTGTCACCTTCTGAACTTGGAAGAATCAAGGATATTGTTCGTGCTCTCCAGCCAAAGGCAGAGATTATCGAATGTAACTATGGTGATGTGGATTTGAACAAGATTATCGAGACTCATCTGTTCGACTTTAATGATGTGGCAACAAGTGCAACATGGATTGCCGAGATGGACAAGCATCACGAAGAAGATGAAGAGATTGAGGAAGATGAACATGAGCACCACCATCACCATCATCACGATGAAGAAGATGAGCATGAGCATCATCACCATCATCATCATGAGGATGAAGACCATGATGAAGACGAGCATGAACATCATCATCACCATCATCATCATGACCACGAGCACGAGCACGAGCACGAGCACGACCATCCAGAAGGATGTACTTGTGGACATTGCCACCACAATGAGGAGACTGGTGAGGCTGAAGAATACGGTATTGGTACTTATGTATATTATGCTCGTCGTCCTATGGACCTCGGATTGTTCGATGAATTTGTTGCTCGCAAATGGCACAAGAACATTATCCGTGCTAAGGGACTCTGCTACTTCAAGAGCGAAGACCACATCTGTTACCTCTTTGAACAGGCAGGAAAGCAGTTCTCGCTCAAGAACTGTGGACAGTGGTACGCAACAATGCCTAAGGACCAGTTGGAACGACTCTTGGAAGCACAGCCAGAAATCAAGGCAGAGTGGGATGAGGTCTATGGCGACCGTATGCAGAAGCTTGTGTTTATCGGACAAAAACTTGACAAGAAGGCTTTGAAGGCAGAACTCGACAAGTGTCTTACAGACTAACCGCTTGTACACATATTATAATATAAAGTAAAGGTTCGCAAACCAATGCGAACCTTTACTTTTTGCTATATACTCGTTATATTATTTGCCAATGTTCTTGCGAGCAGTCTTCAAGCGTGCAAGAGCCTTAGTGATGAGGTCGTGAGTACCGGAACCATCATTCACGTAAGAGATGACCATATCTGCGTAGTTGATAGCTTCGCGAAGTTCTGTGCTCTTGTTTGGAATGTTCTCCTTTGAATCGGTAACGAGAGGAAGGAGTTCGCTGAGGTCTTCCGGTTCTGCAAGGTTACCAGGTCGCATAGTGTTGATGGCAACATTAAGAGCAGAAGCAGCCTTGTTGATTTCGTCCTGATTAGTTTCCTTGTTACTCTTTGCTGCAATTTCTTCTGCAGCCTTAACCTGTTCAAGCAGACGAGCGTAACCATTAGGAGCCCAAGGAGAGAATGCAGGAACCTTAACAGTTAGTGCATTCCATGCGTTCTGGTTGTCGATGCGTTCCTTTGCAAGTTGGAGAGCCTGTTCGAGGTTTGTGCGGTCGATACCCTTCTTTGCCTTTGCCTTTGTTCCAGTCTCCACATTCAAACGGAGGTAGTGAGTAGCGTGGCCAGTCTGGTAGTAGTCTGGCTGGAACTGGATAGGTGCCATTCGCTTCTCTGTAGGAGTGAGGGAGAGCGTGTAGAGAGGACCTTGAGTCTTGTCGTCGCCTTGTGCTCCGTTGAGTTGAATCTCATCGAGGTTAGAAGAGAGTGTGAACTCAGCATCGTTCCAAGAACTGATGTTTGGAGTTGCCATTACGAGTGGACCATACATGATGGCACCAACCCATTGAGGCGCAAAAGGAGTGCGAGTCTCGTTCTTGCCTGTAGCAGCAAGTTCCATCTTGTCAGGACCGAAGTTGATGTGCTTAGTGAAAGGCATGATAACCTCAACAACATCACTTTCAGCCCAAGTGCGTTCTGCAATTTCGAAATAAGAGCATGGCTGATACTGCTTAGCAAGCGACTTGCCATTGAGTTTGATGTCAAAACCTTCTGTAGCCCAATAAGGCACACGAAGTTTCAAGGCATAAGTACCACCATTCACCTTGATTGTACTCTTTTCTGCAGGCCAAGCACATTCTTGTGTGAGAACAGAATTGAAATCTGCAATATTGGCTGTAGATGGGAGGTAGAGACCAATGTAAAGGGTATTACTCTCCTTATTAATAAAGTAAGCAGCTTCCTGATACTTCACATGGTTCTCAGAGCCTGTACCACCACAACAAGTAGATTGAGGAGTCTCACTACCGAATGGCTTGATGGCATTCATACCGACTGCATACTGATAGCAAACACCGTAGTTGTGAGGATGAACCGAACCAATGAGCTGATTGTAGAGCGCACGCTCATAGTAGTCCATGTATGCAGCATTGTCAGGGTCGAAACAGTTGAGGTCCTTTGTGAGCTTGAGAAGATTGTACACACAACAAGTCTCGTTGATATCAGGGTTAGGATACATGTTGCGATTGCGGTCGCTCGAAACGCTTGTGTTCATCGAGAGCATCTGAGAATAAGGCTGGCGCCACATCTCACCATTACCCACACCACCAGTAGCGTAAGTATAACGACCTTGAATCATATTCCAGAAGTTGTATGTCAAGTTGTAGTAGTAAGGATTATTGTTGCCGAGATAACTGCGGAGCGCACCAACGAACATAGGGATGTGCTGGTTAGCATGGCGAGTGCGGATGTCATCAATGTTCTTCGATACTGGATCGAAGAGGGCAGGAGTGTCGAAACAGTTTGCTGCTTCGAGGAGGTGAGCCTTCTCTGTTGGGTCGCTTACCATTTCCGAAAGGCGAGAGAGCGATTCGCACATACCACCCACTTCACCAGCGATGTACATGTTCCACATCTCGTAGCGGTTACCAGGACGAGCCTGGCGTTCAGCCTTGTCACCATCACGCTTGATGTAAGTGCGGTAGTGCATACGGTTCCACACCCAGAGTCCCATGTCCTTTGCTATGAGTTGAGCCTTGTTTGCTATCTCTTTAGGTGTAAGATGACCTTTTGGTGTGGCAAACACATCCTTGAGTACATGTTTAGCCCCAACACCATTAGTTCGCATGATGTTAGCGATGTCGATAAGACCTGCCAACTGCTTGTGAACAGTATAGTAAGGAGCCCATACACCTTCTTCATTATTATAAGGACGGTAATCCTCGATGAGACAGCAATGCGAAGCCGGAATAGCGTTCATATAACCATAACCATACTTTGCATAGTCAAGCTTATGCTCGTTCATTGCCTTCCACGAACCCTTCATCTGCTTGAGTTCTTCCTCAGGAGCATAATCGCGAGCTTCACGATAGCGACCAAGTTTCTCATCAAACACGAAAGTGCGTTCCTGGCACTCACGCATCTCGTTTACCATGCGCTCGATATTGAGGTAGAGAGCAGTCTTCTGTTTTGAATCCTTTGCAGAAGCGAATGCAAATGCAAGAGCCGAAAGGTAGTGACCAGTACCGTGACCTTTGAGTTTAGTAGTTGGCGAATCCCAACCGTCGCTCTCTGTATAGCCTTCTGTTGGAAGTCCGTATGTGTCACGATAATTATAGAGTTGCTGAGTGACATCCAGTTCAAGGAGATGCTTGATGAGCATGTCACGGTTGTTTGTGAGGCGGTTGTTGCCCGTGATTTCCACTGCAGAAAGAGGAAGTGGTTCAGCCTTGAACTTGTTTTCAGGAGTGACATAACCACCTTCCACAACCTTCACTTTTGCAGTGATAGGGTAGCCATTATCAGTAGTGTTGTCACCAATGATATATCCGCTCACGGTGTATTCTTTGCCTACAGGGTAGAGTTCTGCCGATGCCTCCTGTTCCTCAGTTGAGCGAAGAGAGTTGGTCCATCGTGTCTGTCTCCATTCCTGTTTCTTGTCACTGTATGTAACGAGTACCTGATAAGGGAGTCGAGGACAAGTGCCAACAGGCGATTCCACATATATGGATTCCACCTTTATAATGCTGCGTTGTTTCTTGTTCTTTGCTGCAGGCACAGGAGCTGTAGTGGTGTTCAGTTCCATAGCTTCTGCTGGCATAGCCATCAATAGCGATGCTGTTCCACAGATGAATAGTTTAAGAGATTTGTTCATATAATGTAAAAGGTATAGATTGATTATTGCAAAATGTAGATATTAAATGTTGTGTGTATTTAATTATCAAGTGCAAAAATAGTAAAAAAAAATTGCAATAAATGCCAAAATCTATTGAATTGTTTTGTGAAGAGTGAAAAATAGTATATATTTGTCGAGAAATCTTTGTTTGGCATTGCCGTTAATTGCATTTTCGCAAGAGAAAGACGGTTAATGCCTCTCTGAGAGATAAATGTTGAGAATACGTTGCAATAATATGCTTTACCATGAAGAATGTATGTATCTTTGCAGCGTAAAAGAGAAGGAGACATATAGTTTTCCTTAGTCATATCAAAGATTAATAACCTAAAAAACTATTACATTATGTTAGACTGGTATTCACAATTAGACGCAAGTATGCAAGTGTTCTGGGGATGTGCAATAGTAGGTTCAGCCATCTTCTTGGTGCAGGCTCTGCTTACCCTCATCGGTATGGACCACGACCTTGACATGGATGTAGATGCCGACTTCAGTGATGGAGATACAATGGACTTGGGCGGTGGACTCTCGCTGTTCTCAATCCGCAATCTCATCAACTTCCTCGTAGGCTTCGGATGGGGTGGTGTATGCTTCTCATCGGTAGTGTCAAACAAGATTATCCTTTGCATCCTCGCAGTTATCGTAGGTATGGCATTCGTTTGGTTCTACTTCATGATTCGTCGCCAGACTCGCAAGCTCGAGAGCAATGGAGCCTTCAACATCAACCTCTGCGTTGGAAAGGTTGCCGATGTGTATCTCCGTATTCCTGCGGGTGGTGCAGGTCTTGGAAAGGTTCAGATTAGCGTGAATGGTTCTATCCACGAAGTTGATGCCATGACCGATGGTGCAGAACTCCCATCAGGTGCAAAGGTTACAGTAATCGAAGTAGTTGACAATTATCTGAAGGTGAAATAAAAGCCCCCTCCCAGCCTCCCCCAGGGGGGAGGGGAAAGGAGGATGGAAAAGTAAGTTGAAATAAGCAAAACTAAAGTAAATTTTAGAAACTTAATAAAATAGACAGTTATGGAACTAATGTATTTAATCGTAGTTGCTGCCGTTGTAGCAATCATCCTTGTGGTGTCAATCATCAACCGATACCGCAGATGTCCATCCGACAAGATTCTCGTAGTTTACGGAACTACTGGTAATAAGGGCTCAGCCAAGTGTGTTCATGGAGGTGGTACCTTCGTATGGCCTATCGTTCAGGACTATGCCTACCTCTCGCTCACTCCTATCAGCATTGATGCGAACCTCACAAACGCACTCTCTCGCCAGAACATCCGTGTCGATGTACCTTGCCGATTCACAGTAGGTATCAGTACCGAACCAGAGAGCATGACTGCTGCTGCAGAACGCCTTCTCGGCCTTACTGCAGGACAGATTCAGGAACTCGCTCGTGATATTCTCTTCGGACAGCTTCGTCTTGTTATCGCAACAATGAGTATTGAGGAACTCAACTCCGACCGTGATAAGTTCCTTGAGGCTATCTCAAGCAATGTGGAGGTGGAATTGAAGAAGATTGGTCTTCGTCTCATCAACGTAAACGTAACCGATATCAACGATGAGTCTGGTTATATCGAGGCACTCGGCCAGGAGGCTGCTGCAAAGGCTATCAACGAGGCAAAGGTTCGTGTAGCTGAACAGGAGAAGATTGGTGAAATCGGTAAGGCTGAGGCAAACCGCGAAACTCGTATTCGTACTGCAGAAGCTAACGCACAGGCTGTTCAGGGTGAAAATGAGGCAAAGGTTCAGATTGCCAATTCCGATGCCATTCGTCGTGAACGCGAGGCTGAAGCACAGCGCAAGGCTATTGCTGCCGAAAAGGTTGCATCAGCAAAGGCTCTCGAAGAGGCTTACTCTGCAGAACAGAAGGCAGAAGAGGCTCGTGCAGAACGTGAACGTGCTACTCAGGCTGCTAATGTCCTCGTAACTCAGGAGATTGAGAAGAAGCGTAAGATTATCGAGGCAGAAGCTGAAGCAGAAAAGATTCGTGTTAATGCGAAGGGTGAAGCTGATGCTGCATACGCAAAGATGGAAGCAGAGGCACGCGGTCTCTTCGAAATCCTCTCTCGCCAGGCATCAGGTTACGACAAGATGGTTCAGGCTGCAGGTGGCGATGCTAACAAGGCTTACATGCTCCTCCTCCTTGAAAAACTTCCAGAACTTGTCAAGACTCAGGTTGAGGCTGTTAAGGGCATCAATATCGACCACGTTACAGTTTGGGATTCAGGCAACTCAACTGATGGTAAGGGTTCCACAGCCAACTTCCTCAGTGGTCTCATGAAGTCTGTTCCTCCTCTCCAGGAACTCTTCGACCAGGCAGGTCTCGCTCTCCCAGAGTACCTCGCAAAGAAGAAGGAAGACACTCCTGCTCCAACAGTAGAACCAGAAGTAGAGGAATAATTCGAAACTCTATATAATAAAGTAAAAAGTAAGTTGTTTTCAAAAAGAACAACTTACTTTTTTATTTTATCCCAATTGTACATTTCTGCTGAAGTCGGATGTCAACGATGTTATTTGCGTATATAATAAGGTGTATGAACGCTCCCCGAAATGAAGTGGAAGGAAAGTAGGCTATTTAAATAGTTCAGAGTGTGACCCCAATCTCACTAATTCAAGAAGGAAAAATCTTTTTCATTATTCAGCATCGAGAGCGTTAAACAGGTCCTTTGATGATGAAAACAGATTCTCCTTCTCGTACACAGTCCTGTTTTTTGCCTCATTTAGAGCCTCAACAGTTGTCTCGTTAAGAGCCATTGACGTCTCTTCAAAATCCATATCATAGCTTTTATCCTTTGATTTAGAAACGGAATCGCCCATTTTTTGACGAACGTAGTCAAGAATCTTGTCAAGTACATTCTCACTATCGATTGCCATGACAAGTTCCATGAGGTTGATTTTCTTTGAGTCAAATGTTGCTGTTTGCATATAACATATAATTTTTCTTGATGCAAAAGTACAGCATTTTCCTCACACTACCAAACTTTCCTTTCACATTATTTCAAAGAGCGACTGTTTTTAATTCTATTTTAATGTTTTATTGTTTCTTGGTCATTTTCTCGTACATCTTAAACAGACACTCCAAGCGAGCCTCATCATTGGCGAATGATAGCCTGGGTAGCAGGTGGTTTGTGTTTTCATCTGCGGTCAGGAAAGCTTTCACGACCGCAGATGAAAGCTTTCACGACCGGTCGTGAAAATAAAGATAATGGAAGTTGGGGAATGAAACCTATATTTATGGTTAGTCGTTTAGTGCGCACCAAGCTGCATATCCTCTTTTAAATATTTTTGCATGTTTTCTTATACACTTTATACACTAAGGGGAATTTTGCGTTTCAATTTATTGTAACTTAGTTGGTTAAATGCCGTGTATGATTGCGTGTATAAAGTGTATAAAGTGTAGGTAGTGTATAAAGTGTATAAGGAAGTGTATGATTTTTTATGATTATACACTTTTTTATTTTGTTGATATTTAATGATATAAGTGGCAAAAATGGCATTAGTGTATAAAGTGTATAAGAAAATATGGTTTTAAAAATTATTCAACTTTAGCATTTGGTTTTGTTCTCCAATTCGTATATGAACTGTCGCACCTTAGTCAATAATTAAAAAAGAATAAGATTTATTTGCATTTTCCCTCTCTTATTTTTGGTAATTTCAAAATGAAACCGTACTTTTGCAAAGTCATACCTATAGCTGAAAGCCCTTAGTGGGATCAGGTTGGGTAGATACATATACATAAAAGGCGTAACTGTACGCTTTGGTTTTGACAATCTAAGAACTTCGCAACTTCATCGGTAAGTCAAGAACAAAGCAACGGAAACGCCTCATGGGATGTTTATATACTCTTCGAAAATAGATAGGGATTATTGTACCCTATTTATAAAACGATTATTATATACATCATCGTGGGGCTTTCAGCGTTGCTCGTTTCGACTTACCGGGCAATGCGAAGGCCTTTAGATTGTGGAACGAGTGACAGGACTGGCTCCACGCCTGAACCAGAATATCGACTATAATACGCTGATTATCAACACTAATATTTTATAGATTCAACATATTGATACCGCAATGTTCCCAACTTAAAACATCTGGGATAATTCTTTCCCAAATGTTGAATTGGGGGCAAAATACAACGAAACGGCAATTTACAGATTTTAACACTGTGAATTGCCGTTTTCGATCTTTACTTTTGAATCTGTCCTTGTGCAACCGTGATTGCATCGTGACAGAGTTCTTCTTCATCGCCTACCGCATCAAGAACTTTGTCGGCCAACCATAGGGTCAACATCTCTTTTTCGTCTTGATGCAAATATTCTGCGAGTTTTATTACTTGTTCACGCTTTGCTCGTCTATCACCACGTTCAATCTTACTGAACATTGGCGTGTCGATCTCTAGTAGTGCAGCCAATTGTCGTTGCAATACTCCTTGCTCGTCTCTGAGCTCTCTAATCTTATTTCCGAATAACATATCTGTTAC
>CALBJW010000186.1 GCA_937893145.1 uncultured Prevotellaceae bacterium
GCCATAGTTCAAAACAAAATCTTCAGCCACCATACTGATGAAGGTGTCTTCTTCTTCGAATTTATATCTTAGATTTGGCAGAGGAATAATCTCGGCATGTTTGCGAATAGCAGACATCTTAAAAGCCAGAGGAGACTTTGACTCAGTGAAGTCGATGAACTTTTGAGTTTGAACCAGAATATCAAGCAGATTGTCTGACTCTGCTTTCTCTTCTATCTCATATACCATGTAATAGTTATGGTGTGGCTCATAACCATTACTACGTGGCAATTCTTCTTTTGACAGCAAATATGGAGATATAGGTTTCACAGCATATATGAATGTTCCTAATCCCTCATTATGAAGAATAAGGTAATTGGCATTCATTTCGGCTTCGCTCATCTTGACATACTTACTGCGCCTTTGGGCACGGATATTGTATATCATATTTGTACGAATCCAATTCAGCTGCTCTATTGATCTATAATAACCAACAAGAGCATACTCTTCACTTGGTACAATTCCAAATTGATAGCCATCTTCTGAATTTGGCAACAGTTCATATTCACCATTGCTTCTTGTTGATATTTCGTATTCAGTCTTAGGAAGATACACACGCCTGTTCGGACTTCTATAATAGTCCTCACCCAGTCTGATATTGACAACCTTATATAGTTGGTCTTTTCCTTTGGCAGGTATTACAAGAATGTTTTCATCAACATCAATATGAGCATCTTTTGTTTCGTCATACGTATAACTCTTGCCATTTCCATCAGGCTGTGTTCTACGTTCAGCATAGACCAAGACTCTATCTTTCAAAGTGTCTTCAAAAGAGAATACTTTGCCCGTTATCTTTCGATAATGCCTTTCAATGAACTCATCAATAGAATACTCTGGGATGAGAATCTGATAAAAGACAAACTGGTCATTGAGGTATTTCAAGATTCCTTCACGGAACTTTTTCCTTACTTCACGTTTCCAGATGGCTTTATCGTAACTCTTATTTCTTGCATACATTTTTAGAATATAAAGGAAGTTTACATCATAATGTAACGTGAAATAAGAATTGCGGTCAAACAGTCTTTCCCAGAAGAAATAGCTTTCATGAACATTGTTGCCATCCCCAAGGTTAGATGGAGCAAAATCCTGTTTGTCATAACTTAGATCTTCATCCACTAAGGCACTTATAAAGAAATTAGGAATGACATTATATCCCTCAGTTATCTCATCAAAGAGAGGAATGTTCTTATATTTCTGAGCTTTATCTATGTCTTTGTCTAACAAATCATGAAGAAGATCCATGTGCCACTGAATGACATTCCTTGCATATGTGAATTGCTTAGGTACGTCATGACCACGGAGTTCTTTATCCCTTCTATAATATTTGGAATCTGCAATATTATAGATGTCGTGAGATAGTATTGATTCAGACCTATCTTCAAGATTTTCAAGAAGGTACTTGTATGTGTATAGATGGTCAATGCGTTTATCATCACCACTTACCTTCAAACCTTCAGGAAGGTTCTTATCACCAACAAGTTCGTCTATCATTCCTTCAAAGACAGTCTCAAATTTATGTACCAGAAGGTAATCTTTCTTGTTACTATTAGCTTTTAGACTGTCAGACTTATCAAAGAACGCATAGCAGAGATTCCAAAGTAAGATAGCATCATCACTATAATACTTGTAGCGAATCTTGTGCAGTCGAGTTTTACCTTGACTCTTTAGATAGCTCTTGAACATAGCCCCTTTTATCAACTTATAACCAGGTTGGTTAGTAATTGGGAAGCCATATTCTTCGTGCATATAATCAAGAATACTGTAGTAAATGATTAACAATTCCTCGTCAAAATTTACCACTCTTGTCTTGTTTATAGGATTCAAGTAGATAGGACTATCATCTTGAACAACTGCTTGTGTTCGAGCAATAGTTTTCTGCCAACTTACCTTGTTGAACCCCGAATGAGCAATCTTTATGGCGAATGTGATAAAGTCTTTATGAGTTCTCTGGAAATCAAGTAGGCTTAGTAATATATCAACAAAGGTTGCGTCTTTCTTTTTGCCACTCTGCCCAACTTGTAAAGATGTCATAACTCCATTGGCAATATCATCCTCATCTCCCTTTTTAGGTTGATGTCTGAGATTTTGCCTATAAAGACTCACGGCACGATATATCCAAGTTACAAAACCATATATAAATGAATATACCTGTTGCTTTGTTAGTTTTCCATCTTCGACAACCAGTTCTTCATTTTTCCAGTCCTTATAGTTGAAATCTATAATATCCTCTGGGTGAAGACCAAATGCCATTCCGTTTGAGTCGAGAAGAACCTTTGGCAGTATGAACACAAGATCACCTTTCGTTCCGTCACGATTTTCTATATCTTTATTGAAAAAATATCCAACGTAACGAAGTTGCTGATTTTCTTTCTCTTTGTCAAGTTTAGACAACAGGAAATCTCCGAGAACATTTTCGATGCTCTCAGTCCTGTAACCATATTCCTCAAAAAGAACTTTCATTATTCTTCAGCAGTTGTAGTGTCTTGTGTTTCTGATTCTTCTATTGTTTCCCCACTGCTTACAGCGGAGTCCGTATTAGCCGACTTTGTTTTTACCAATGACTCTTGTGTATCATCCTTCAATGTTTCGAAGAAATGCTTTAGAACATCAATGTTTACAGTCTTGCCGTCTTCGTTATAGAATTTAGCGAAAAGAATTTCCTTTTCATCTTTACCCTTACAACACTTAGCATCAAATGCATAATCCTTAAAGACATCGTTCCAGAGATAGAATATCACTTTGTCAACAAAATGCTTCGCAGTAATCAAGTCAGGCTTGGCATTAGGCATTGCAGCCTTAACTGGGCTCGTAAAATCGTTTGGTTGGCAAAAGAAATAACCTAATTGCTTGTCCTCTGATGTAGTGAGATCCGAGATTACATTATTTATTCGCTTAAGGAATGACCACCAATCAATATGATAATAGGTATCATCAAGCTTAATTTTCCAATTCAAAGACTCTTCATCTTCATTCGTACCCTCAATTATAGGCATGTATTGCCATTCCCAACGACGCTTAAAAGCACTATCCATTGGGAAAAGACTTTGATCAGAAGTATTCATTGTTGCCAAAATGCTAAGATTCATTGGCAAAACAAGAATCTTACCATTCTTTATGGCTTCAAAGGCACTGTCATAGTGGGCATCGTAATAATTGTTTATAGCAGAGATTTGTGAACCATCATAGATTTCGTCAATTTCTGCTAATTTACCACTTAGATGTGATTGCATATCAATATCCGCTTCAATAGGATATTTTGACAAACCATTTGATTCTCTATCAAGCAATTGGAAAATATCACCAAAAATCTGAGCACAGTTACCACGATTTATCTCTTCGATAACAAGAGCTATATTTTCGTCTGGATTAGTCCATGCCGCAATATAG
>CALBJW010000187.1 GCA_937893145.1 uncultured Prevotellaceae bacterium
ACCCCGAGATTACAAATCACGTGCTCTGGCCAACTGAGCTAAAGAGGCGGGTGGGTAAGCTTACTATATCGCGCCGCTACAACCAAGTACCTTTGCTGCGATCAAGCCCTGGAGGATTCCGAGGGAGCTGGCCGTATAGGACTTACCCATTTTGACTAACAAAAATGATGTCATTTTCGTTTAGCGAGTGCAAAGGTATGCCTTTTTTCCAATATGACAAAATATTTTAATGCTTTTTTTGTGCCCTCACGAAAAATCTTCTTCTTTCATTCGTAATTCTTAATAATTCTTCGTAACTTTGCACCAATTATGGAAGAATTTATACTTACAATAACAAACGGAGCACTCGACAACCTCAATTACTGGTGGATAATTCTCTTTATGGCAATAGAGAGTTCGTTCATACCTTTCCCATCAGAAGTGGTTATGATACCAGCTGCATATATGGCAGCGGAGACTGGCGAGATGTCGTTCCCAATGGTCATTCTTTCAGGAACAGTAGGTGCATTGATAGGAGCTCTCATAAACTACGCCCTATCCTACTTCCTTGGACGACCTATCATATACGGATTTGCAAACTCACGCTTCGGCCACATGTGTCTGATAGATGCAGAAAAGGTGGAGCAGGCAGAGAAGTACTTTGATAAGCATGGAGCTATCTCAACACTTATCGGCAGAATGATTCCTGCCATCCGTCAGTTGATTTCCATCCCTGCAGGTCTATCGAAGATGAACCTCGTGAGTTTCGTGACATTCACATGCATCGGTGCTGCCATCTGGAACACTATCCTCGTTGGTATAGGATACGCCTTCCACTCTACAATGCCAAAGCAACAGCTCATCGATGTGGTTGCACACTATAGCCACATCATTGGAATCACAGCAATAGCTCTTGTAGCGGCAGCGTTTGCATACATTATTTACAAAGGAATAAAGAAATAAAAGATATATGTTTGAAAATCTTAGTGAAAGACTTGAACGCTCTTTCAAAATACTCAAGGGTGAAGGACAAATCACCGAAATCAATGTAGCGGAAACACTCAAGGATGTCCGCAAGGCATTGCTCGAAGCCGATGTTGAGTTCAAGGTTGCAAAGAACTTTGTCAACGAGGTAAAGGCTAAGGCTCTCGGTCAGGGTGTACTTACAGCTGTTAAGCCATCACAGATGATGGTTAAGATTGTACACGACGAACTTGCACTCATGATGGGTGGTAAGGCTGCCGAATTCAATGTACAGGGCCATCCTGCAGTAATCCTCATGGCAGGTCTCAATGGTGCCGGTAAGACTACAATGTCGGGTAAGCTTGCGCTCCTCCTCAAGAACCAGCACCACAAGAAGCCACTCCTTGCTGCCTGTGATACATTCCGTCCAGCCGCTATGGAACAGCTTCGCGTACTTGCAGAACAGGTAGAGGTTCCTTGTTATATAGAAGAAGGTGCAACAGACCCTGTGAAGGTTGCTCTCAATGCTATCCAGTCGGCTAAGGCAAATGGTCAGGATGTGGTAATCGTCGATACAGCAGGTCGCCAGTCTATCGATGAGGAACTCATGGTTCAGATTCGCAACATCAAGGATGCCATCAACCCTAACGAGACTCTCCTCGTAGTCGATGCCATGATTGGTCAGGAGGCTGTGACTACTGCAAAGACATTCAACGAACGACTCGAAATTGATGGTGTTATCCTCACAAAGCTCGATGGTGATACTCGTGGTGGTGCTGCCCTCTCAATCCGTACCGTTGTTGACAAGCCTATCAAGTTTGTTGGTACAGGCGAAAAGATGGAGGCTCTCGATGTGTTCCACCCAGACCGTATGGCAGACCGAATCCTCGGCATGGGTGATATCGTCAGCTTCGTGGAACGCGCTCAGCAGCAGTTCGACGAGGAAGAGGCAAAGAAGCTCCAGAAGAAGATTGCGAAAAACAAGTTCGACTACAACGACTTCCTTGGTCAGATTCAGCAAATCAAGCGCATGGGTAACATCAAGGACCTCGCTTCGATGATTCCTGGTGTAGGCAAGGCAATCAAGGATATCGACATTGATGACAACGCATTCAAGAGTGTTGAAGCAATGATTTCTTCAATGACTCCATACGAACGTGAGCATCCTGAGTGCATCAACATGTCGCGCAAGCAGCGTATCGCAAAGGGTTCTGGTAACTCTATCGACGAAGTGAACCGCGTGACTAAGCAATTTGAGCAGATGCGCAAGATGATGCACATGATGACTGGCTCTAAGATGGCTGGTGCCATGAAGCAGATGCAGCGTATGCAGGGCATGAAGGGAATGAAAGGTATGCCTAAATTTTAGTAAATAATCCACAGTCGTCGCAAGTTTTTCATGAACTTGCGATTGCTGTTTATATAACGATATTTATGCAACTCATAGACGGAAAAGCAACAGCAGCAGCCATCAAGGCTGAAATTGCTGAAGAAGTTAAGAACATCGTTGAGAACGGGGGCAAGCGCCCTCACTTGGCAGCTATCCTCGTTGGTCACGACGGTGGTTCGGAAACTTATGTAAAGAACAAGGTCATTGCCTGTGAGCAATGCGGTTTCACAAGCACACTCATCAGATTTGAAGACGACATCACTGAGGAGACTCTTCTCAATCAGGTAAAGAAGCTCAACGAAGACCCAGATGTAGATGGCTTCATCGTTCAGCTCCCATTGCCAAAGCACATCTCTGAGCAGAAGGTAATCGAGGCTATCGACTACAAGAAGGATGTGGATGGTTTCCACCCAATCAATGTAGGTCGTATGTCTATCGGACTTCCATGTTATGTCAGTGCTACCCCACTCGGCATCACAGACCTCCTTGCTCGTTACAATATTGAGACAAGCGGCAAGAAGTGCGTTGTGCTTGGTCGTTCCAACATCGTAGGCAAACCTATGGCACAGCTCATGATGCAGAAGCGCTACCCAGGCGATGCAACAGTAACTGTTCTCCACTCTCACTCTAAGAACATCAAGGAAGAATGTCTTCAGGCAGACATCATCATCGCTGCTCTCGGACAACCAAACTTCGTGACTGCCGACATGGTTAAACCTGGTGCAGTAATCATCGATGTGGGTACTACTCGTGTTCCTGATGCTACTCGCAAGAGCGGCTTCCGCCTTAACGGTGATGTTAAGTTTGATGAGGTGGCTGAGAAATGCTCATTCATCACTCCAGTACCTGGTGGTGTGGGTCCAATGACAATCTGTTCGCTCATGAAGAACACCCTCAGCGCTGGCAAGAAAGAATTCTATAAATAGTGTACAAATATTCACAAAATGCAACTTTCCTCAAAAAAAGTTGCATTTTGTTTTGGTATTCTCATAAAAAGTACCTACCTTTGCACTCGCAAAACGGAAGGAACAGCAAATTGCTCAACTTCCAATTTATGCCAACATGGTGGATGTAGTTCAGTTGGTTAGAGCGTCAGATTGTGGTTCTGAATGTCGTCGGTTCGAGCCCGACCCTCCACCCACATTATATTTCTCTCTCAAAAAAGGCATAAATAATAAGACAATTGTTATGGAACTTCGCTGTGAAGCGAGGTTCCATTTTTGATTATATGAAAATAACTAAATTAAGAGCCATGAAAGTATTACCCTTCATGGCTCTTATTACTTGTTATGATGCTCTTTACTTGTACTTTATCTCATAAAGACCATGTCTGCCCACAAACCTGTTTCTGTCTATATAGCCCTTCACACCTCTTGCCTTACCCTTTGCTGAATATTGCCAGATGAGATAATCATCATTATCGGTGAGGACTGGTTGTTCATCAGCGTAGGCCGCAATCCAGAACTTATAGTTTCGGAATCGTGTTCCGTAGAAATGCTTATTGTAGAAGTTCTTGCCTGTATAGATTATTGGGCGCACTCCATATTCCTTTTCAATCAGCACCAGAAGGTCTTCAAGACAATCATCAAATCGCGACTTCGACATTCCTCCAGGCATCACCTCAACATCAACCATCGGAACAAGGTCCTGCTTCTGCGGTTCGAAGACCTGCTTGAAGATAGCAAACTGCTCTCGAGCCGAATTGTTTGCTCGGAAGAAATGGTATGTGCCAACCTTCACTCCATAGCGGCGAGCTTCGTTTACATTTCGTGCGTATGTATTATCGATAATGGTTGAACCTTCTGTTGCCTTGATATATACAAATCCACACTGAGGATCACTCGACAACTGGCTCCAATCTATATTTCCTTGATAATGGCTGATGTCATATCCTTCAGTCTGGCGACCACCTCGACCTAATGCGTATGCACCAACGAAAGGCAGGTCTCTGCCTCGAGGATGGGAATCTGGCTTTGCTTTCTTACAAATCGGGTCGGGGTTAATATCCAAAACAACAGCCTCTGTCTTCTTACTTTTCTTTGGCTTTTTGTCACCAGCAGCATAAGTAGGACTGACAGACATCAGTATGAGAATGGAGATAGTCAGCAGATACTTCCCAAAACTCATTAACTTATTTGATTGGTAGGTTTTAGTTTGTTTATATATCATAAGGTGAATCATGTCAATAGTTCATAGTGCTATGCAATAATGTCTGCAAAATTAGCAGATTTGTTTTAATTTTGCAATTTTAAAGGCAACTCTTAACTTTTTTAATGATTTATCGGGGAATTAGGTAACTTTTTCTCGTAAATTATCAGTAAATTTGCATCGTGAAAGATAAAGTGCAGACATATTGGTTCATTTTTGTGGGCACAAGTTTACTTCTTTATAAGGAGAAAGATGCGGATTCGTATTCTGTTCCCTTGAGTGAAGACGCCCCTGTTGATGTAAAGGATTGGACTTACATACAAGTTTTACCTGATTTGGATGGTTGCAAATGCAAATCATTCCAATTGTCTGTTCCACCTGCAAACATCGATGACTTTGCTACTGTAGGTTTGCGTGAGTCGTACTACAAACTGCCAGTTAGGTTCTACAACATGGCGAGCAAAGCAAGCGAACTAATCTTCTGGAACACTAACACCCAATATTGCGGTGTGTGTGGTGCTCCGATGAAGAGACATACTGAGATTAGCAAGCGATGCACCAACTGCGGAAAAGAAGTTTGGCCTCAAGTTGCCCCTGCCATCATCGTAAGGATAAAGAAAGCAGCTGTTGTTGGGGCAAATGGAGAAGTCATCGAACCTGAGAAGATTCTCCTCGTTCATGCACGCAATTTCCGCCGAGGCGAGATGTATGGTCTTGTTGCAGGATTTGTGGAAACGGGCGAGACACTTGAAGACTGCGTGAGAAGAGAGGTGGAGGAAGAAGTGAATCTTAAGGTCAAGAACATAAAGTACTTTGGCAGTCAGGCTTGGCCCTACCCCTCTGGTATCATGATTGGTTTCACGGCAGACTACGAAAGTGGAGAAATAAAGCTCCAGGATGAGGAACTGAGCAGAGGCGGCTGGTTCTCAAAGGACGGAATGCCTCCTATTCCAGACAAGATGTCCATTGCTCGAATGCTTATTGACGACTGGTTAGAGAATTAAATACAAAAGATAATAATTGAACTAATTACATTAGAAATAACATAATATGAATATTCGATACAAACATATAATAACCGCACTCCTCTTGTTTATGATGCCATTTGCAATGTTTGCAGATGGATTTACCGTAGTTCTTGATGCTGGACATGGAGGTAAGGACCCTGGTACAGTAGGTTCGAAGAGAACGAATCAAGAAAAGAACATCAACCTTGCTGTTGCAAAAGAAGTGGGAAGATTGCTTGCAGCCAACAATCCTGACATCAAGGTTGTATATACACGAACCACTGATGTGTTTGTGGAATTGGGTAAAAGAGCAGAGATTGCAAACAACTGGAAGGCAGACCTCTTCATCTCCATCCATGTGAATTCACTTCCAAAAGGCAACACAAGAGTAAACGGAGTTCAGACATACACACTCACTCTCAACACTTCAAAGGAAAATATGGAAGTGGAGAAACGAGAAAACTCCGTTATCAACCTCGAAAGTTCGGGCGCTCAGGCAAAATACAAGTACAACGACACAACAGAAGCAAAGATAATGTGGGAACTCATGCAGGATACCGACCTCAAGGAAAGTGTTGCTTTTGCCAAGAAAGTACAGAACGAAATGGTCGGAACAGCCGGCCGAAAGAACATGGGCATTAGACAGGCAGACTTTGCAGTTCTACGACTTACATACATGCCAAGCGTACTTCTTGAAATCGGCTACATCTCAAATCCTGCCGAAGAAGAGTACCTACTCAGTAGCAACGGACAGAAAAGCATCGCAAAGTCCATTTACAATGCTATCGTTAGTTACAAAAAGAGCAAATAAACAATTTTACACCTTATTAATTTAAAGGCGAAAAGATTATGAAGTTAATATCAAAAGAAGGGAAAATAGGTTTAGCAGCAATAGTTGCTGTTGCAATTATATATTTTGGAATGATATTCCTCAAAGGGTTAAACATCTTCGACTCCAAGACAACCTATCTTGTAGAGATGGACGATGTTGCTGGTCTCACAAAATCTTCTGAGGTTCTTGCTAACGGACTCAACATTGGATTCATCTCCGACATCACATACAATCCGGAAAAGCAGAACCTTACTCTTGAGATTGACATCAACCCTGAGTTCATGGTTCCAAAAGGCACAACAGTTTTCGTTACTTCCCCTATGCTTGGTGCGCCAAAGATAAACCTTAAACTTGGAGCTAACTCAAACGGTTTCTTGAATGCTGGCGATACTATCTATGGTAATGCAGGCAAAGACCTTATGTCTGCTGCAGGAGATATGATTCCAGAGATTCAAGCTATGCTCCCTAAACTGGACTCTATACTTTCAAACATCAACGCTCTCTCGGGCGATCCAGCACTCGAAGCATCTCTCCAGAACCTTGAGTACATAACAGGCAATCTGCGCACAACAACCGACAAACTTAATGGTGTGCTTGGTAATGATGTGCCTAAGATGATGGCAAAGGTAAATAGTGTTTGCGGCAATGTAGAAGTGCTCACTGGCAACTTAAACAACATCGACTTGGCTGGTATTGCAGACAACGCTAACAAGACTCTTGCAAATGCCCAAAGCATAAGCGACAACCTCAACTCTGCCCTCACGAGCAAGGACAATACACTTGGTCTCTTGATGAACGACAACTCGGTTGCTCTTCACCTCGATTCAACTGTGATTAATGCTTCAATGCTCTTGCAAGACCTCCGCGAGCACCCAAAGAGATATGTTCACTTCAGTTTGTTTGGAAAGAAAGATAAGTAGGTCTATTTTAATTGCGTCAAAATAATTAAAAAGCTAATCTCTACTTTACAACATTTTTCTAAAGCACCTAAAAAACAGTGCGATAAAAGAATGAAGTCCTGAAATGTGAAACAAGCCTAAACAATGGACATATAGTTACAAAGGTTTAATTCTCAGCACATTCTAAAAAATAGAAACAAAACAATATGTATGTTTTGGTTGTTTTTGTAAAATGCTGAAAAAAACATTCGTAACATTATGTCAGCTGTAGCGAGACAAAAATCATTTTGCAGATTTAAAAAGAATGACTAACTTTGCACTCGCTTAGAAAAAACGATACACATAAACCAAAGAATTTTACGTAAAAAAAAGAATGATAACAAATCCAAGACATAAGTGGGAAGAGTGTCTCCAAATCATTAGAGACAACATTTCTACTGACCAATATAAAGTTTCGTTCGAGTATGTGCAGTTCAGCGCATACAAGGATGGTAACTTGTGTCTTGGTGTGCCAAGTTACTTCATCAAGGACTTCATCGAGGAGCACTACGCTTCATTGATGCAGTCAACATTCAAGCGTGTATTTGGTCAAAAGATTAATCTTTTCTATAAGATACTTGAAGTAACAGAACCAGAAACTACAACTACAGTTGAATCTGAACCTACAAATAGTCCATTAGTTAATAATGGTGTTCAGAAACGACCAGCAAACCAGTCGCCAGACAACTTGATGGCACCAGCTGTAGCAGATCTCGATTCTCAGCTTCGCAGCTCATATAATTTCGACAACTTCATTGAAGGCGAAAGCAACCTCCTTGCACGCAAGGTTGGTGAGTCTATTGCAGAACATCCAGCAAAGACCTTCAACCCATTCTTCATTTATGGTCCTTCAGGTTGTGGTAAGACACACCTTGTCAACGCAATCGGTTTGCGCATCAAGGAACTTCACCCTGAAATGCGTGTTCTCTACTTGAGTGCTCACCTTTTCACTGTGCAGTACATGGATGCTGTAAAGCAGAATAAGATTTCTGAGTTCATTGCATTCTATCAGACTATCGATACACTTATCATTGATGATATTCACGAACTTGCTGGAAAAACAGGAACACAGCAGTCGTTCTTCCACATCTTCAATCACTTGCACATCAATGGTAAACAGATAATTCTTACTTGTGACCGCCCTCCTATCGCTATTGCAGGACTTGAGGACCGTCTGCTCACTCGTTTCAAGTGGGGTTTGCAGGCAGAGATAGAGAAGCCAACTCGTTCGCTTCGCCATTCCATCCTCAACGCAAAGGTACACAAGGCTGGTCTTATGATTCCTGATAATGTCCTCGACTGCATCAGCGAACAAGTAGATGAAAGTGTACGAGACCTTGAAGGCATCATCAACTCTCTCTTGGCATATTCTGTTGTACACAACTGTGATGTCAACATGAAGTTGCTCCAGAAGATTATGCCAACCTTCGTGCATGTAACAGACAGAACCGTTACAACTGCAGCTGTAAAGAAGAAGGTTTGCGAATACTTCGGTGTGAAGGAAGAAGAAATCAACTCACGCAGTCGTCGTCAACCTATATCTTACATCCGCCAACTCATCATCTACATTTCAAGCAAATATTCTGAAGAGTCGCAGGCACAGATTGGTATCAATGTCGGAGGTCGAAACCATGCTACCGTTCTTCACTCTATCAATCAGATTAAGAACCTTATTGAATCTGACAGCAAGACTCGCCAGGACATTGCAGAGATTGAAAGTATGTTAGGTTAAGAAGCACCTCTTACTCGGACCAAATCATCACACAAATAAAAACTCTACCAAGTTAAGTTTTAACAACTTATATTGGTAGAGTTTCTGTTTTATTTCGTTACTAAGGCCTTTCGTTGGTTGTCTTCATTCACAACAGCCTTGATGTACATTCTCATCATATCGATTGCAGGACTATTGTTGCCCATGTTAGGAATGATGATATCCGCATATTGCTTCGTAGGTTCGATAAATTCATCATGCATTGGCTTCAACACATTTCGATACTTATCAATAAGCATATCGAGTGGATGGCCTCGCTCTGCAATGTCACGAGTGATAACACGAAGAAGTCTCTCATCCGAACCCGCATCAACAAATATCTTCAGGTCCATCTGGTCGCGAAGAGTCTTGTCATACAACGCCATGATTCCCTCGACGATAATCACCTCCTTTGGTTCAACATGAACAGTCTCAGGGAGTCGAGTGCATGTGATGTACGAGTAGGTTGGTTGCTCTATCGACTTACCGTTTTTCAAGTCCTCTATCTGTTTCGAGAGTAACGACCATTCAAAAGCATTTGGATGATCAAAATTTGTCTTCTTTCGATCCTCAAGAGCCATGTGGCTCTGGTCGTTATAGTAGGAATCTTGTGGAATAACACTTACCGTTCCCTCAGGAAGACTCTCCACAATCTTGCGAACCACAGTAGTCTTGCCCGAACCAGTTCCTCCTGCAATGCCAATGATAATCATAGTTAATAGTTAAGATTTATAAGGTTTATAATTGAGTTCTAAGTTCTTCTATCTTAGGAATTAGCACCTTTTTGATGACCTTTTCGTTCAACTGATGTTCACCATCAAAACGAGTAACACGATCTGCCGGATAGTTCTTCTTGAAGACAGCCTCCGCATTAGTAACCGTCGTATCGTGAATACCGACAAGACACCAGACATTTTCCTTGTCTTCCTTTGTAATATCCTTAAACTGCTGGCGTTCCATCTGGTTATGATGCTGGATGATGTCCTTCGTAATCTTGAAAGTCTTTGCTCCATCATAACGACCATTAAAGAACTTATGTTCACCTGTCTTCAGCCCTTTCGACATAGTTGACATGTTGAACGCAGGATTAACAAGTATCCTCTTATAACCTCGCATCTGCTGAGCATACATACCACCCATACTTGTGCCGATGATGAGGTCAGGATTGTTTTCTGCAACAAAATCCTTCAAGTAAGGAAGTGCATCAACCGGGTCGATTGGAATGTCTGGAGCAATTATCTCATCATTCTCCAACAACTTACGCAATAATTCTACGGTTCCGCTTGCATGAGAAGAACCAAATCCGTGGAAATATACTATCTTCATATCAATCAGTTCTTTTTGAGGAAAATCTTATGGTCTATGTTCTTTGGCAACTCTTCTTCATAATGAGTAACCATAATCATTGTCTTGTTCTTTCTTTCGCAGAATGTCTCAATCACATCCTTCACGAGTCGTCTATTCTTCATGTCAAGACCGTGAAGTGGTTCATCGAGAATCATCAGCTGAGGGTCCTTAACAAAGGCACGAGCCAAAAGCACAAGTCTCTGTTCTCCGCTTGAGAGCTTAAGGAATGTTGTGTCCTTATACTGAGCGATGCCGAAGATGTCCATCCAATATTCACAGATGCCCATCTGCTCAGGCTTTGGTTTCTTATACAATCCGCTTGCATCGCTCAATCCAGAAGCAACAATATCAATAGAAGGAATGTCCTTCATGTAGGCTCTATGCATTTCCGGACTGATGTAACCAATATGCTTCTTAATGTCCCAAATGCTTTCGCCTGTTCCTCTCTTATAGTCGAAGAGAACGATATTGTTAGCATAAGCCTGAGGATTATCCGCACACACAAGACTCAACAGCGTACTCTTTCCCGAACCGTTCTCACCACTCAATGCCCAATGTTCACCATTCATCACGGTAAGATTGAGGTCCTTGAGAATAGTACGAGTGCCATATTTGATATTTACATCCTTGAAATCAACAACATGCTGAGTGCCAACAGGTATCTGGTCTTCCGCATCCTTGTATGGCAAATTCAGGATTGACTGTCGCTTCTCTTCAGTCAGCACCCTCGTAGGCAGAGCAGGTTCATTGGCTCTATACTCAGCGATTGTCTCTTTTGGCTTGACCTCCATGTTCTCCACACGAACGATATGAGTGATGAACTCAGGAATGTCATCAGTCTTTGAAAGGATGAGAATGACCTGAATATTCGTTTCCTTCGTGATTATCGAAAGGAACTCATGCAACTGCTTACGAGCATTCACATCAAGTCCGATGAAAGGATTATCCATGATGAGAATGCGAGGATTAGTGAGCAGAGTCTTAGTGAGCTGGAACTTACGAAGTTCACCACTCGAAAGCATGATGATGTGCTTGTCAACAAGTTGGTCGAGATGGAATATTTCATAAAGTCTATCACGCATCGCTTCCATATCTTTTCTCACAGAGTTGCGGTCTGCCTCCTCCTGTGCCAAACGAGCCTCGCGCTCTTCGTCCGACTCATCGCGCACAAGGAACTTATCAAAATTGTTCTTTCTTGTTGCGCCCTCCTCCGCAATGCGGAATGCTTCATCGAAGAGGTCACCCACGAGTGGAGTCTCATCAATATCGTTCTGATTCCATCGCTGCTGATAATAGTAAACACCTTCACTTGTTCCGTAGGAATCACGGAAAGTAAGATACTTGATATTATCGCTAACCATCTTCGCCTTGCTTGGCGAGAAATCATACTTCACATCAGTCATGAGAAGTGCATGCTTCCCTGTCAGTATATCGACAAGCATACTCTTTCCTCCACCATTAGGTCCAATGATAGCAATCTGTTCGCCTGCAAGAAATTCCAGGTTAATAGGATTCTTCATTCGATAAAGTGGATGGCGTGCCACACCATTAACTATTTCAATTGTTTTCTGCATAATCCTTGATTGAGTTATCCGCAATTAAATGATTCATAAAGCGGTTTTATACATGCTCTATATGTGCTTACTTGTTAAATTATATGCAAAGTTAGAGAAAAATGATTAATAATGCCGTTCGATTCGTAATTATTTATTACTTTTGTGGTTAAAAATATGCGAAATGAAACAGTTTATAACAATATTCCTCCTTACCGCTCTGCATTCCCCTTTGCTCAAAGCACAACAGAACGGTATCTTTGTTGACAACATAAAAAGCCTTCAGGTAAAGCCGAATGGCGAATGGGGCGAACAGCCCGTGATGCCTCTTGGTGGGGCAAACTACATGGAGATTTCGTTTGATGATCTCCAGCACAACTTTGTTCGCTACACATACACCATCACTCACTGCAATGCCGACTGGAAACAGTCCGACCTCATTCGCAGCGAATACATGGACGGTTTTGATGACAACCGAATTGATGAATACGACCAGTCCATGAATACCGAGATGGAATACAACCACTACACCTTCACCCTTCCAAATGAAGATGTGAAACTGCTCGTTAGCGGCAACTACATCGTAAACATCTTCGAGGATGGAGAGGATGAGCCTGTAGCACGAGCATGTTTCTCCGTTATCGAACCTCATGTTGGCATCGCAATGGAACTCACAGGAAACACAGACATTGATACCTACGCAAGTCATCAGCAACTATCTTTCGTTATCAATTACAGCGGTTTCCAGACTCGCAACGCTATCGATGAACTTATTCCTGTCGTTCGCCAGAACAACCGTTGGGATAATGCTGTGTATAACCTCAAGCCTACCTTCATGCGTGTAAACGAAATGGTTTACGAACACAACCGTAACCTCATCTTCGAAGCAGGCAATGAGTTCCGTCGTTTTGAGATTCTCGACCGCCATGTCCCTACAATGCGAATAGACAGAATGCGTTACGACGGCGATTACTACCACGCAACAGTGATGACAGACGAGCAACGTACTGCATACCTTTTCGACCGCGACCAGAACGGCCGCTATTGGGTTCGCAACGGAAATAATGTGGATAACGACACTGAGAGTGACTACTACTACACTCATTTCCGCCTCGAAATGCCACAAATCCCTGGTGGTGACCTCTACATCAGTGGTGACATGACCAACTACAGCATGACAGAAGACTTCAAGATGGAGTACAATCTGCTCGAACATGCCTACGAGTTGGTGCTTCCTTTGAAACAAGGTTCATACAACTATCAGTACCTTTTCCTTCGTGATGGAAACTCAGTAGCCGAGGCAACCCCTTCTGAGGGTTCTTTCCACCAGACCGAAAACGAATATAGCGTGTATGTTTACTACCGTCCTTTCGGAACTCGTTACGATAAACTTGTTGGTTTCAAGACAATAACATTCGATGAATAAAGTATTACTTATCATATTCTCCCTGTTGTTCTCCTCTATTGGCAATCGCATAAATGCTCAAGACCTGACCGCAGAATTCAGCAATTATGCCGCACAATATGTATGTCCAGATGCCAATATCGCTAAATGCACATTCAAAGGATACAGCATAGACTCCGAGACAAACACCCTCACTGTAACCTTTGGTGGAGGGTTCTCTGAGCAGCATTTCACCGTGCAGAATGTCAAGAGGATATATTCCGACATCAATTATCTTCTTCCACAAGAGATGAAGAAGATGAAACTGTGTGTCATGACCGAGAACCACCCTATCGAATTTTTCATTCCAAACTCTATGCGTGCTGCCGACTTCGACAGGTCGCGCATTCTCAGCACCACATACAACGGAGCCCCTTGGGTAACGAACATCTCACGCCCATACAAGCCCGAAGCAGGACTTGAAGGCTGTCATATATCCCTGTGGCAGAGTCATGGTCGCTATTGGCGAAACGAGAAGTCGGAATGGTATTGGCAAAGACCACGACTGTTCTGCACAACAGAGGACCTTTTATCCCAGACCTTTGTCGTTCCCTACATCATTCCAATGCTCCAGAACGCGGGTGCTGTGGTGTTTACTCCTCGTGAAAGAGACTACCAGTCCCACGAAGTCATCGTGGATAACGACCAGCCGAATGTATCAGGACACTACATCGAGACATTCAAACTCAACCCTTCCGAACTGATGTGGTCCACAACCAAACAAGCAGCGTTTGCCAACACAAAACCCATCTATAATGTATGCGACACCCCTTTTGTTAGTGGTACAGCACGCATCACTACGGCTGTTGATGGAAAAGAAGATGTTGCCTACACCCAATGGATTCCATATATCCCCGCTTCGGGCAAGTATGCTGTGTATGTAACCTACCCATCCTTCCCCAACTCTATCCCTGATGCACACTATGTCGTCTTCCACAAGGGTGGCATGACAGAGTTCCGTGTCAACCAGCGCATCGGTGGAGGAACATGGGTTTATCTCGGTTCTTTCGAGTTTAATGAGGGCGAGATAGATGCCGCTAAGGTTGTACTTACCAACATAAGTAGCACAGAAGGCGTTGTGAGTGCCGATGCAGTGAGATTTGGCGGTGGAATGGGAAATGTCCTTCCTACAATCGTTACCACCGAAGTGATAAAGCAAGACACAACAGAGATTAAACGATACACCCACGAACCAGTCCAGCAGCTTTCTGGTCTTCCACGTTGGGCGGAAGGAGCCAAGTATTCAGCTTTCTGGTATGGTCAGCCATACACCATCCACAGTGGAGGATTTGACAACGATGAGTACAAGAACGACATTCGCAGTCGTTCCCTCTTCGTGAACAACCTGTCTGGTGGTTCTGTATATAATCCCGATGAAAACGGTCGTGGAGTGCCTTTCGAACTCAATCTTGCCTTCCATACCGATGCGGGATACTCCCTCACCGACGATTTCATCGGCTCTTTAGGCATATACATGACCGACGAGAACGATGGGCTTACGGCTTCCGGAATGGACCGATATGTGAGTCGTGACCTTGCAAGTGCTATCCTCACAAACATACACACCGACCTCAACAAGTATGGTTGGAATGTTCGTGCGCTCTGGAACAAGGACTACGGTGAAGCTCGCACTCCTGCCTCCCCTGCAACCATCATCGAGATGCTGTCACACCAGAACTTTGCCGACATGAAGATGGCATACGACCCTCAGTTCAAGTTCGATTTCTGCCGTTCGGTGTATAAAAGCATCGTTAAATTCGTAGCAACAACCCACAAAAGCATCTATACCATCCAACCTCTTCCTGTGCAGGACTTCCACATTAAGCTCGATGAATCGCGTTCTGTTGCCACTCTTTCATGGCAGCCAACCAAAGATACACTCGAACCAACAGCAGACCCTACTGCTTACATCCTCTATACTCGTCAAGGAAACAACGATTTCGACAACGGACAGATAGTTCACGGAACGAGTGTAAACATAGAACTGAACAAGGATATTGTTTACTCTTTCAAAATCACAGCATTAAATGACGGTGGTGAAAGTTTTCCTTCAGAGATACTTTCCGCATATATCGCCCCTAACAGCAAGGGACAAATACTCATATTGAACGCGTTCACCCGCCTCGAAGGCCCCGCATCATACAATTCAGAAACCGAACAGGGCTTCCTTCTCGACCTCGACCCAGGTGTGCCTTACGGCGCTTTCACCGGATTTTGTGGTTTGCAGAAAGGCTTCGACAAGCGAAAAGCAGGCAGTGAAGCGTCCGATGGACTCGGAGCAAGTGGTTCGGAATACGAAGGCACCATCTTCATGGGCAACACCTTCGACTATCCTTTCATTCACGGTTTAGGCATCGCCTCCTTAGGCGAATACTCCTTCTGCTCATCAAGCGAGAGCGCCCTACTGAAGAACAAGGTACGATTGTCCGACTACAAGATGGTGGATGTCATCTACGGCACACAGAAGGACTTCAATCAGTCAACCATCTCTCTGCTCAGTTCCTACAACATGAACGGAGGAAGAGTAATGATTAGCGGTGCAAATGTGTCAAACATCAAAAACCCCGACCTAAACATCTCGCACATTTCAGGATGTGGTACGGAGTTCGACATCTATCGCAGGATGAACCCTATTCGATATGCCATACCATCCATTTCTGTCGTTGAAATGGGACAAACCATCTTCCCTCTGCCCCAGTCAGCATTCCCTATGCTTGCCTATTCAAACATGCAGAGTGCAGGAATGGCTTACGATGGCAGCGATACCAAGACCATAATACTTGGTTTCCCTATCGAGGGTATCATTCAGCAGGAGAAAATCAACGAACTGATGCGTTCTTTCGTTGTCTTCCTTACTGCCGACCAAACATTCAACATTAAATAACTAAAAACAAACAATATACACATTTATGTACAACATTCAATCTAATGCTTCAGGTACTCGTACCATCGAAGTCACCGAAGAAAATCTCCAGACCATCGAGAAGTATTCCCTTCTGAAAGGACTCGTTCCTTCGAATGGAATTGTTGACGAGACTACCCTCGAAAAACTCAAGCACAATGTCAAGTCCTACATCCTCAACAATGAGGGATGCAAGGACCTCATCGACCTTTGTTTCAATGTGCTTTATCACGACAACATGAAGGTGTTCGGACTCAAGGAGCTTATCATGCTCTATGTAGGTTGGAAAGATTCAAAAGCAGAAGAGCAAGAAGATGCAGTGGTTGCCAACGACTAAGAAAGAACTCGAACGACTTGGCTGGGATGAACTCGATGTCATCCTGTTTTCTGCCGATGCATACGTGGACCACCCCTCTTTCGGAGCGGCGGTCATCGGTCGTGTGCTTGAGGCAGAAGGACTTCGTGTAGCCATCGTTCCTCAACCCGACTGGCACGGCGACTATCGCGACTTCAAGAAACTTGGTCGTCCTCGCCTCTTCTTCGGCATCTCACCTGGCTGCATGGACAGCATGGTGAACAAATATACAGCGAACAAGCGACTCCGCAGCGAGGATGCTTATTCGCCTGATGGTCGTCCCGACCTCCGTCCCGACTATCCAACCATCGTATATACCAAGATTCTCAAGGAACTCTATCCCGATGTGCCTGTTGTACTCGGAGGAATAGAGGCTTCGCTTCGCCGACTCACCCACTACGACTACTGGGCAGACAAACTGCAGAAGAGCATCCTCGTCCCTTCAGGAGCAGACCTCCTCGTGTATGGAATGGGCGAAAAACCTATGCCTGAACTTGCCAACCTGCTCCGTGAAAAAGCCGATGAAACCGACACTCCTATCGATGTTGCCACTTTCCGCAACCTCATGCTCCGCTTCCCACAGCGCCAATCAGCCATCATCTGCGAGGAGAAGGAGATACCTGGAGGAATAAAGTCCGATGACATCGTGCTTCACTCCCACGAAGAGTGTCTTCGAGACAAGATTAAGCAAGCCGAAAACTTCCGCCACATCGAGGAAGAATCGAACAAATACGAGGCGCAACGCATCATTCAGGGAGTGGATGGCAAGTTCGTAGTTGTCAATCCTCCTTACCAGCCTATGACACAAGACGAACTGGACCGTGCCTTCGACCTTCCATACACTCGTCTTCCTCACCCAAAGTACAAGGGCAAGCGCATCCCCGCATACGATATGATTAAGTTCTCCGTATGCATGCATCGTGGCTGTTTCGGCGGTTG
>CALBJW010000188.1 GCA_937893145.1 uncultured Prevotellaceae bacterium
ATCGCCTACGGGCCCCGTCACCTACCAAGGTCCCATTGTGATGGGCGGCTTCCACGGCCAGACCATTGGCGGTGTGAAGAGCGTGACCTGCGCTGAGACCGACTACGAGATAGCCACGGGCGAGAAAGCGTTCAACAGCCGCTACACGCAGACGGACAACGGCAAGTTCTGGCCTAACTGCATCGACCCCTGCGTCTTCTTCGACGAGGATGGCGAGCTGTGGATGACCTACGGCTCGTGGAGCGGTGGCATCTTCATGCTCAAGCTGGACAAGGAGACGGGTCTGCGCGACTACACCCACACCTACACGAGCGACTATGCCGCGGCCGGTGCCAGCGGCGTGAGCGACCCCTATTTCGGCAAGAAGATAGCCGGCGGATACTACGTGAGCGGCGAGGGTAGCTACGTGCAGCATATCGGCAAGTACTACTATCTCTTCATGAGCTATGGCTTCTTTGCCCCCGGCGGCTATGAGGCAGATGGCAAGACACCTCGCGGCGGCGGTTACGCATCTTCCGCAGCGAGAAGCCTGAGGGTCCCTATCTGGACGCAAGCGGAACGCCTGCCACCTTCACGGCCTACCGTATGAACTACGGCGCCAGCCCCAACGACAGCCGAGGCATGCGACTCATGAGTGCCTACAACCACTGGGGTCCCGTGCAGACCATCGGAGAACGCTCGCAGGGCCACAACTCTGCTGTCACGGACAACGAGGGGCGTAGCTTCGTCGTCTACCACACCAAGTTCAACAACGGAACCGTAGGCCACCAGGTACGCATTCACCAGCTCTTCACCAACAAGAACGGATGGCTCGTTGCAGCTCCCTTCCACTTCAACGGCGAGGAGCAAAACGACGAGTCGCTGGCAAGTGGCTGCCAATGGGATCGCAGCATGCTGCTTGGCGACTACCGCCTGCTCATCCACACGACAAAGCAGGACTTCGACAAGATGGAGGAGGCAACGCCCATCACCATCACCCTGAACGACAACCGTGAGTTTACTGCTCGTGTGATTGGTCTCGATGCTGACACTGACCTCGCTCTGCTCAAGATAGACGGTGAGGACCTCCCAACACTCGCAATAGGTGACTCGGATGCTCTGAAGGTAGGCGAATGGGTACTGGCTGTTGGTAATCCTTTCAACCTGACAAGCACAGTGACTGCGGGCATCGTGAGTGCTAAGGCTCGTAACCTCGGTGCTAACCGCAGCGGCATCGAATCGTTCATCCAGACTGATGCAGCTATCAATCAGGGTAACTCAGGCGGTGCATTGGTGAACGTGAGAGGTGAGTTGGTAGGTATCAACGCTATGCTCTACAGCCAGACTGGTTCGTACAGCGGTTATGGTTTCGCCATCCCAACAACAATCGTGAAGAAGGTGGTGAGCGACCTCAAGGCTTACGGCACAGTACAGCGTGCTATGCTCGGCATCAGCGGTATGACTCTCCACGACTATGTAGAGGCTCAGAAGGCTAAGGACGATAAGTTCAAGGCAGACTTCGGAACAATCGACGGTGTGTATGTGGCTGAGGTGACTGAGGACGGTGCTGCTAAGCAGGCTGGCATCAAGGATGGTGACATCATCGTGAGCGTGGATGGCAAGAAGGTGACTAAGATGTCGGAACTGCAGGAGGCTACTACTCACTACAGTCCTGGTGACAAGGCTCAGATTGGTATCATCCGCGACAAGAAGCAGATGTCGCAGACTGTCACCTTCCGCAACGCTAAGGGTAACACTAACGTGGTGAAGTCGGTGAACATCGATATTCTCGGTGCTGAGTTCAAGGAACTGACTGAGAGTCAGCAGAAGAGTCTCAACCTGTCGAGTGGTGTGCAGGTGACAAGCATCAAGGATGGAAAACTCCGTGACGCTGGCATACCTAAGGACTTCATCATCCGCAAGTGTAACGGCATGAACATAAAGACTGTGAAGGACCTCGAACAGGTGTTCAAGTCGGCTCAGAGCTCTGAGGACCAAACCCTCTGGATATGGGGACAGACTCCTGCAGGAAAGCAGATGAGCTTCGCGGTTCAACTTGGCGAATAAAGAAAAAGAGTAGCGAAAGCTACTCTTTTTTAGTGAAGAGTGAAGAGTGAAGAGTGAAGAATTTCTTTCTCATCGGGCTCGAAAGCGCTACGCGATAAGCTACCGCCTTGGCGCAAGAGCAGTAAACGCTGCGCTTGTCTTACCAAGAGGACTTACTCGTCCGGTAGGAATTTTTTCACTTTTCACTTTTCACTTTTCACTTTGAAATTTATTTATAATAAATTTCAACATCTTTCATCTTCACCCAACTCTCAGTTTCTGAGTATGTGGTTTGATATAAGCCAAGTGTGAGGGTTGGGGAAGTGAGTTCGATAGGTGAACCAGGGTTGTTCTCCCATGTCTTGCCATCGGATGAGGAACGGGCGAAGAGGAGGTTGCCACGACGCTCGAACTGGATGTGGCGGTCGAAGGTGTAGCCCTTGTAGTTAGGGTGCTGAGGACGACCACGAGGGGAGAGGATGGTGAGCATGTTGCCACAGTTGTAGAGGGGGAACGCTCCGTACTGGTAGAGGGTGCCTTTGTCGTCGGAGAGACAGATGCCGCCTTCGTTGTATGCCTTGACGGAGTGGGAATGGAGTCCCTCCATGTCGTCGATGGTGGCGAGAAGCACGAAGTCGCCCGTGATGGTGCGGAGTGGCTGCACTCCATTGTTGAGTGGCGAGTCGTTGAAGGTAGGGTGACTGCCTGTGAGGGTGATAGTGTCCTTCGAACGATACTGAAGTGTGAACTCAGGATTGAGCGTGAACTTTGAGTCGGGGTCTATCTCCTCGAAGTCGTCGTCAAAGGTGGTAGGGAGTGGGCTTGACAATTCGTTGAGGTGGGATGTCAATTCGCTTATCATATCCTTTGACATGCTATGAGGAACGATCAACACGGTGTTGATATATCCCATGAAGTTGTTTGTGCCGCTGCCATCTGCTCCGATGGTGATGTTGCCTTCGGGAGAGATCATGAGGAAGTTGTTCTGTTCATGCACGAGTTTGCCATCAAGGTATATCTTCTCTTTCCATCCGTCGTAGGTGACTACCCAGTCGTGCCATTTGCCTTCTGATTCACGAACGAGGGAAGGGAGACCGCAGCTCTCGAAGGAACCGTTGTGGTTGATGACTCCCGCTGCAGGGTCGGTGCCAAGACGGAACTGGGTGGTGGCGAGGTCGGCATGGGAGTTGGTGAGGGAGGCAACGGTAGATACTGCTCCTACCTTAGTGGAGAGGGCTCGCACGAAGATGGTGTAAGGGGAGTTGTAGATGAAGTGGCGAGGGAGTGGGGTGAGGGAAGTGAGGTGTTGAGTGCCATTGAAGAACACGCCCCACTTGTCATCCTTGACACGGATGCGCATTGGTTTGTTGGACTTGAATCCTTGGCTTGTGAAGTCGGACTCGTCGAATGGTGCGGTATGGTTTGTGGCGAGTTCGTCGGCAGAGAAGACGATGCCAGGCTCTGTGTCCATACGTTCTGATATTTCGATGTCCTTCTTGTGCATTCCTGGATAGCCATCGTTGCTCTCAACGTCGGTAGATGGGAGTTCGGGTGCTTTGTTCCACACCTTGATGTTCCAGATGGCTGGCATGTGTCCGTTCTTCTGGGTGTCGGTGATGGTGAGACGGATGTAGCGTGCCTTGACTCTCTTCTTGTCTATCATTGGACTGCCCTGCATGGTATTGTCGTGGCGGTCGGAATATACATGCCAATTCTCGCCGTCGAGGGAGGTATAGATGATGTACTGGTAGAAGAAGGTTGGATATTCGAACTGTGTCCAAATCTCGTTGAACTTCTTTGGTTTGCCGAGGTCGAGCTGTACCCACTCAAGGGTAGGATTAAGAGGATTCTTGCCCCATGTGGTGTTGGCTGCCTTCCAGAGTGTGGCATTGTTGTCGTCGGCTACGTACTCTGGTTTGTGCATTTCATCGTAGTAGGATGATGCGGTGACTTTTGCTTGGAAAGCAAGGTTAGGAGCCTGCGGCTGGGTTAGTTGCTGCGCAAGGTTAGGGTTAAGGGGGTTGATGCCTTGGTGTGTAGGGATGATAGGGAGGATGTCGCCATTTGGGGCAAACTCCATCTTGTCGATGCAGAGCTGGCGGTTGAAGCCATGTACGGACTTGGCTATGTTGTGGCGATGATAGACGATGTAGTAGTTGCCGTCCTGTTCAAGGATAGAGTGGTGGCCTGGTCCGTGGACTGTGCCGTCGGTGTTGGTGGTGAGGAGTTCGCCCTTGTACTGCCAAGGTCCCATAGGACTGACAGTGGAGGTGGCATACTGGACTCGGTAGGTGTCGGTGTGGCACGAACCTGAGGAGTAAGTGAAGTAGTAGATGCCATTACGTTTGAAGACGAAGGGTGCCTCGAAGATGTCCTTTAGTTCGTCGTTGAGGATGAGTTTCTTCTCGGTGAAGAACTCGTCGGCAGCGATAGGGAATGGGCGGTTCTCGTTCCATCGACGTGCATCACGATACTTGGTGGCGAGGGCTGAGATGTCGTAGTCGCCATCACGGAGTTTGGCTACTCCACAACCGAAGCCTTTGTATATGCCCCAAGTGGTGAAGTAGAGGTACTGGCTGCCATCATCGTCGGTGAAGAGCATAGGGTCGAGGGTGATGACATTGTGTATGTAGCGGTCTGGCACCATGACGGCATCTTCCTTGCCGAGTATGTTGTGCCAAGGACCTATAGGACTGTCGCTCTCACCTATGTTGACGTTGCATGGTTCGCAGTAGTAGTAACGGTACTTGCCATTGGACTGCTGCACTACGTCTGGTGCCCACACGACTTGTGTGGTAGGCCAGTTCATCACGAAGTTCTTCCAGTTGACGAAGTCCTTCGACATCCACACCTGTGCAGGACCATAGCCGTTGCCTGTTCCGTCTGTGGTGGCATATATATAATATGTGTCGCCAAACTTACGGATGGTTGGGTCGGCAAAGTAGCCCGGGATGATAGGGTTGATGTTGCCCGGTGTGTTCCAGGCTGTGCCCTGTACAGGTGATGGTGTATATTCACGAGGACGCTGTGCAAAGGATGAAGCAGCGATGATGATGAGCAAGAGTGAGAGGATAATTTTTTTCATTATGGAGGAATGATAAAGAAAAGAGGATGCCACAAAGTGTGTGACATCCTCAATGTGTATAGATTAGTGAATTACTTTACGAGAACCTTCTTTACAGAACCGTTAGCGAGCTTAACGATGTTGAGACCACGCTGGAGTGCTGCTACCTTAACACCATTGACAGTGTAGATAGTCTGTGCAGAAGCGAGTGTGTTAACAGCGTTGATGCCTGTAGCGAGGTATGCTGGGTTAGCGAGTGTGATGTCGCAAACATAACGCTTGCCATTGTATTCCATAGCGAAACGAACAACTACTGATGTTGCTTCTTCAGCGTCGAGGTCGATGTCCATAGCGTCAACGAATACTGTAGCCTTACCATCCTCAACTGTAACGTGAGCCTGTGAAACTACTGCTGCCTCGTTTGGAGTAACGTAACCGTTAGCGTTGAAGAGTGCGTCTTCGTTGAGGTCCATAGTATCCCACATTGTTGCTGACTTAGGAGCGAGGAGTGTAACTGCTTCGAGTTCTTCAGCGTCGATACCGAGTGCTTCGCAAATTGCGTCAACATCGAGGTCGATAGCGTAGAGACCTTCTGAAGCGTTGTAAGATGTAGAAGCGTCAGCAAGGATATTTGCTGTACCTGCTACCTCTGCGTCTGGAGCAATTTCGTCAACATAACGAACGTTCATGATGTAGTGGATGTAAGCACCTGTCTCTTCGTTTACAAGGTAGATGTTTGCAGTGTAAACACCATCACCTGCAGTACGCTGGTTTGGCATCTGGAAGAACATGATGTTACCGTTAGTGAAGATCTGGAAACCGAATGCGTTTGTAGAAGCACAGTTCCAACCCTCGTTGTCGATTACCATGTTGCCATCAGCATCAGCATGTGTAGTTGTACCATACCAGAAACCGTAACCCTTGTTTTCTGTATCGTAGCAAGTATAGCTCTTTGTCCAAAGATACTTCTGCTCTTCTTCATTCCACTGTTCGCCATAGAGAGCGAAGTCGCGAGTGCCGATAAGGCTTTCTACATAGTCGAGGTCGATAGTGTAGAGACCTTCAACATCGTAAGAGTTTGCAGGGATAATCTGCTTAGAGATAGCCTCAGTAGAAACACATGTTGTTTCACCTTCTACCTGCTTAACTGGCTTGAGAGTGAAGTTGAAGTTGAGCATGTAGTAGTTAGCGCCGTTAGAGAGGATGTAGTACATTGGGAATGTCTGAGCCTCAGTAATCTCCATGTATTTACCTGCCATCTGGAGGAGAGTAGCTTCGCCCTTAGTGAGAGAGAGAGTAACCTGACAGCATGGGCTCTGTGACCAGTTGAGTGAGTGACCTTCTTCGTCCTGCCAGTAGTCGTTAGTTGTAGGGTCAACGATTTCTGTTGCTGAAGCGAGGTTCCAGTGCTGTACGTCATCTGCCTCACAACCAAGCTTAGCAAGGATGTCTGCAGCGTCGAAGTTTACAGTAACTGAAGTGTAACCGTTTGCTACTTCAAGTGAACCAGAGATAGTCTGCTCACCTACCTTTGTCATGTCAGCAAAGTCAACAACTTCCATTGGGAGGATGTTAGCCTTTACGATAACCTTAACAGCCTTATTGCCGTTTACGATATATACTTCTGCCCAGTCCTCATCACCTGGCTTCATTGTACCAGGGTACTGACCGTTGATGAATGAGAGAACACCTTCTTCAAGTTTGAAGCTCTGGAGGTAGAATGTACAGCCGCCACCGTATGTCTTAACACCGTTCTGAACGATTGCTGTCTCTTCACCTGTTGATTCATCAAATGAAGTGTAACGACCGAACCAACCGTCTGTGCCGAAACGTGAAACGAGGAGTGAGTCACCGAATGATACTGAACCAGCCTCGTCACTCTCCATACGACGAGCGAGGAGTACGTTTTCAATGTTTGGTTCGAGAGATTCTGCAGAAACACCAAGAACTTCGTAGATGTCAGCTACGTCGATAGTAGTTGTCTGACCTTCATACTGCTTACCTTCGCGGTAGTCGATAGTTACTGTGTATTCCTTAACGAATTCGAGTTCGCTGTAAAGAGCTGCTGGCTCTGCGATTTCAGGAAGTGGTTCTGGTTCTGGAGCTTCAATGAAGTTGAGTGTGATTTCGAGAACTGCTGCCTTACCATTGTTGATGACAGCATACTTCATTGTGTGAGTATCACCTACTGCCCAGAGTTCGTCAATACAACCGATGTAGCTGATAGTACCGTCGATTTCGCCAGCATCACTCCAAGGCTTGATACATACGAGCTTCTCTTCTGAACCCCATGTCTTGCCTTCAACGAGACCGTCTGCTGAGTGCCAACCGTCGTTAGTGTTGAATTCGTAACCGTTGCCTTGAACATCAAACTGAATGAACTGTGCTGTAGTAATTGACTCGAGACCTACTGCTGCGAGAAGTGCAGGAAGCTGGTCAGCGAAGCTTGCAGTAGCACCCTGATATGCTGTTGCTGCGTATGCATCAACTGTGATAGACTGAGTAGCTACAATGCTGTATTCGTTATTTTCGTAAGTGATAACTGCTGCTGGAGCTGACTCAGGACGAGTAACCTTGATAGTGTAGAAGTCTGCACCTGTGTTACCGTTACGACCGAAGTAAACTGCATCGTAGTCTGCCTCAAGTGTGTAAGACTGTTCGTTTGGTTCATCTGCTGAAAAATAAGCGTTAATGAACTGTTCAGACTCCCAAAGCTTAGTATAACCAGCTTCTGTGTCGTCCTTAACGAAGATAACTGTAGAAGCGTACTTTGATTCGTCCTTGTTGTTGATGAAACCAGCGAATGTGATAACATCGCCAGCCTTGAGACCACCTTCAACTGAAAGTTTGATGTCGTTGCCTGTTAATGCACCACTGCTGACATAACCGTTTGCCAACTGAATACAATCAACCGCATCAGCATTAGCATGAATCTTGACGCTCTTCATAACTGTTGTGCCGCCGAGAGTAATGCCATCTGTAGGTGCAGCTGCGTGCTCATAATTGATGAGTACCTGAGCATTCGCTACTATTGCCAATGCAAACATGGCAATAAGAGAGTAGAATTTTCTCATAAGGAATGATTAATTAGATTAGTAAATAAAAAAATAGTTAATAAAAAGTTTTCGTAATCAATGATGTTTAGATTAGTACCTATATGGTTTTAGGTATAGTTTGATGTCTGTTCTTATTGTTGAACGGTGCAAAGTTAATAATCTTTTTTATAAATAATATGTTTTTTGTGGAAAAATATTAAAAAATAACTTCGAAAGTTGTTATTAACCTCCGAAGTTATCTTTATTAAGAGAAAAAGTGAAGAGTATTTCACTCCTTACTTTTTGAAATAATCGTCAATCTGCTGACTAACCTTACGACCTGAAGCGATGGCACGAACCACGAGACTTGCTCCTGAAGCAGCATCACCAGCAACGAAAACATTAGCTGGGAAGTTTGGCTGCTGTGGCTTGATGAAGCCCATTGCGAGGAACACGATGTCAGCTTCGATAATCTCCTTGTTGCCATCGAGTTTCATGATTGGACGACCACCATCTGGGTTTGGTTCCCAGATAACGCCTTCTACCTCTACTCCCTTGACATTACCCTTGCCGTCATCAATGAAACGGTTAGTGTTGAGGAGCCAACGGCGTTCACATCCTTCTTCGTGACTTGAAGTAGTCTTGAGGATGACAGGCCAGTTTGGCCAAGGAGTGCTTGGGTTGTGACCTACTGGTGGCTTTGGCATGATTTCAATCTGAGTGACAGACTTACAACCCTGACGATGGCTTGTACCGATACAGTCTGAACCAGTATCACCACCACCGATGACGAGAACCTTCTTGCCCTTTGCTGTTACTCGGTCTGCCTTGCTGAATTCTGCTCCAGCAAGAACACGGTTCTGTTGGCTGAGGAGTTCAAGGGCAAGATGAATGCCCTTGAGCTCTCGTCCTGGTGCCTTGAGGTCACGAGCCTCTGGTGTACCTGTTGAAACAACATAAGCATCGAAATATTTATTGTCGTCTGTTTTGCCATCTACCATAGTACCATCTGCAAGGAGCTGGAAACCTTCTGCAAGTTTTGATGCGTCGATATTTGCATTATAGACAAACTTAACGCCTTCCTGTTCCATCACATTGATTCGACGGTCGATAATCTTCTTGTTGAGTTTGAAGTTTGGAATACCATAACGGAGAAGACCACCTGCTGCCTCATTCTTGTCGAAGACAGTCACTTCAAAACCCTTGTAGTTGAGTTGGTTGGCTGCTGCAAGACCTGCAGGACCACCACCGATGACTGCTACTTTCTTTCCATTGCGAACAGGATTTTCGATTGTTACATATCCTTCGAGGTATGCTCGTTCTGCAATGGCACATTCATTCTCACGGTTAGTGACTGCCTCACCAGTAGTGTGGTAGAGGATACATGACTTTTCACAGAGTGCTGGACAGATACGACCAGTGAATTCTGGGAAGTCGTTAGTCTTCTTGAGGAGTTTATATGCTTTTTCCCAATCGCCGTGATAAAGTGCGTCGTTCCATTCTGGGTCTTTATTGCCAAGTGGACAAGCCCAATGGCAGAATGGCACACCGCAATCCATACAACGGCTTGCTTGTTCCTGACGGTCTTTTGTGTTGAGTGTCTGTTCTACCTCACCGAAATCGTGAATACGATCGTGAACAGGACGATAACCTGCTTCCTTGCGAGGTACGGTTAAAAATGCTTTAGGATTTCCCATTTTTAAGCCCCCCAACCCCCGAAGGGGGCGGCCATCCGGTTGGGGGTGGATAGCCTTTATATTATTACTATATCTATAATATCACTTTAGTTATTAGAGCCATAACCATCTTCGAGTACTCTCCGGATGGACGCCCCCTTCGGGGGGCCTAATAATCTCTTTGCATGTCTGCAATCTTCTGCTGCAACTTGAGCATCTTTTCTTCTTCAAGAACTCGCTTGTATTCGATAGGAACAACCTGGATGAATTCTTCAACATAGCGGTTCCAGTCGTCAAGCATCTTTCCTGCAAGTGGAGAACCAGTGTAGAGGTAATGCTTGCGGATGAGTTCCTTGAGTTCCTTACGGTATGATGCCTCTTCGACAAGGTTGATTTCAACCATATCCATGTTACAGAAGTAGTCGAAGTTGTGGTTCTTGTCCCAAACATAAGCCACACCACCAGACATACCAGCTGCGAAGTTACGGCCTGTTTCACCGAGTACAACCACACGACCACCAGTCATGTATTCACAGCAGTGGTCACCAGCACCTTCGATGACTGCAGTAGCACCAGAGTTACGAACACCGAAGCGTTCACCAACACGACCGTTGACATAGAGTTCACCAGTTGTAGCACCATAAAGACCTGTATTACCAGCGATGATGTTGTCTTCTGCTACGAAGTCCTCACCACGACGAGCGGGAGGAAGGATTGAGATGCGACCACCAGAGAGTCCCTTACCGAAGTAGTCGTTTGTTTCACCTTCAAGCTTGAGGTTGACACCGCTAACGGCAAATGCACCGAACGACTGACCAGCAGAACCCTTGAACTTGATGTTGATTGTACTGTCAGGAAGACCAGCCTCGCCATACTTCTTGGCAATGATACCAGAAAGCATTGTACCAACTGCACGGTCTGTATTCTTGATTGCGTAGTCGAGATTAACTTCTTCCTTGTTCTCGATAGCATTCTGACATGCCTTGATGATTTCCTCATCCTTAACACCTTCAACCTTAGTGTATTCGCCACGGTCCCAATAGAGAGGCTTATCAGTCTCAGGGAGGTGGAGAAGACGAGAGAAGTCGATTGTTCCCTGCTTAGTGTTTGGGTCAAGTGGCTTAACCTCGATGAGGTCTGTACGACCGATGATGTCCTTCAAACTCTTAACACCAATCTCTGAGAGATATTCACGAACTTCCTGTGCAAGGAATGTGAAGAAGTTTTCTACATATTCAGCCTTACCAGTGAAACGAGCGCGAAGTCTTTCGTCCTGAGTAGCAACACCAACCGGACAAGTATTAGTGTTACACTTTCTCATCATCACACATCCAAGAACAATCAAAGGAAGTGTACCAAATGAGAATTCATCTGCACCAAGCATTGCCATAGCAACAACATCACGAGCTGTCTTCAACTGACCATCAGTCTGGAGACGAACCTGCTGACGAAGACCATTCATTACGAGAGTCTGCTGAGTCTCTGCAAGACCAATCTCAGGAGAGATACCTGCAAATCGCATTGAACTTGCTGGAGAAGCACCAGTACCACCTTCTGCACCAGAGATGACGATGAGGTCAGCCTTTGCCTTAGCAACACCAGCAGCGATAGTACCAACACCACTTTCTGCTACCAACTTAACTGATACTGCAGCAGTTGGGTTGATGTTCTTCAAGTCGAAGATTAACTGTGCAAGGTCTTCGATAGAGTAGATATCATGATGAGGTGGAGGAGAGATGAGGGAGATACCAGGAATGGCATTACGAGTCTTGGCAATAATCTTATTTACCTTGAAGCCTGGCAACTGACCACCTTCACCTGGTTTAGCACCCTGTGCCACCT
>CALBJW010000189.1 GCA_937893145.1 uncultured Prevotellaceae bacterium
TCCATGTTACAAACTATGATACAGTTGTCGAAACGGTCACGAACTACTTCATATTCTATTTCCTTCCATCCCTTGAGCGACTTCTCTACAAGTACCTGAGGAGAGAATGAGAATGCCTTTTCTGCAAGTTTGTTGAGTTCTTCTTCGTTGTCGCAGAAACCAGAACCAAGACCACCGAGTGCGTATGCAGCACGGATGATGACTGGATAGCCAAGGTCAGACGCAGCCTTACGAGCCTCTTCTATTGTTTCACAAGCTTGTGACTTGATAGTCTTCACATCAATCTCATCAAGCTTCTTCACAAAGAGTTCACGGTCTTCTGTGTCGATGATGGCCTGTACTGGTGTACCAAGAACCTTCACGTTATACTTTTCAAGAATCTTCTGCTCATAGAGGGCAACACCACAGTTGAGAGCAGTCTGTCCACCAAATGCGAGGAGGATACCCTGAGGCTGTTCCTTCTGAATCACCTTCTCCACGAAGAAAGGAGTAACAGGGAGGAAGTATATCTTGTCAGCAACACCTTCTGATGTCTGTACGGTTGCAATGTTTGGGTTGATGAGGATGGTTTCAATACCTTCCTCTTTAAGTGCTTTGAGTGCCTGAGAACCAGAGTAGTCGAACTCGCCTGCTTCACCAATCTTGAGGGCTCCCGAACCAAGGAGGAGCACTTTCTTTATATTTTGATCTGTCATAATTGTATTCGTGCCTTAGAGTAACTTTACAAAATCATCAAACAAAAACTCTGTGTCAACAGGACCGCTTGCTGCCTCTGGATGGAACTGAGCAGAGAACCAAGGGTTAGTCTTGTGCTTAATGCCTTCATTAGAACCGTCGTTCATATTTACGAAGAGAGGTTCCCAATCTGCAGGGAGAGTATTGTTGTCAACTGCATAACCGTGATTCTGAGAAGTAATGAAACAACGGTTTGTGCCAACCTGACGAACTGGCTGGTTGTGTGAGCGGTGACCATACTTGAGCTTGTATATTGATGCACCTGCAGCCTTTGAAAGCAACTGATTTCCCATACAGATACCCATGCAAGGACGAACATTTGGATTTGAGAGGAACTTCTTGATGTTCTCTACTGCATCAACTGCTGTGTCTGGGTCTCCAGGACCGTTTGCAAGGAAAAGACCATCGAAGTCAAGTTCGTTGAAGTCGTAGTTCCATGGAACACGAATCACTTCCACACCACGCTTGAGGAGACAGCGGATGATGTTGTTCTTTACACCGCAATCAACAAGAACCACCTTCTTGCCTGGCTTGCAGCACTTTTCCTTTGGCAACTTGAGAGCTTCCACGTTGCCTTCTTTCATGTCTTCAGGTTTGTAAGTGATTACCTCCTTGCATGATACCTTGTCAATGAAGTTAACACCCTCGTATTTTGCTTCTGGAATATTGTCTGGTTCATCGTCAAAGATAATTTTGCCCATCATAACGCCATGTTCACGAAGCACTTTTGTAAGCTGTCTTGTGTCGATACCTGTGATACCAGGAATGTGCTCACGCTTCAACCAGTCGGCAAGACTCTCTTTTGCATTCCAGTGTGAATATTCTGTGCTGTAGTCGCTGACGATGATTGCTTCTGCATGAATCTTTTCCGATTCCATATAAGTTGCGATGCCATTATCTTCAATGCTGAATGTAGGCACACCATAGTTACCAACCAAAGGATAAGTCAAGACCATAAGCTGTCCTGCATAACTTGGGTCGGTAAGTGATTCTGGGTAGCCCATCATGGCCGTGTTGAACACGACCTCGCCTGCAACAGGCTTGTCGTAGCCGAAGCTCTTTCCGTGGAATTGAGTTCCATCGTCAAGGATGAGTGTTACATTTTTCATTTTGTTGTTTGCTTTGGTATTTTTGTGTTGTTTACTATTTCTTTTTGTTGATTTGTGTAATTGGTGAGGAGCAATATATCTTTTACTAAGAAAAAGACCACTTATCCGGTAGGTGAATACCGGAGGTGGTCTTTAAAACTATTCTACTGTTACTGATTTTGCTAAGTTTCTTGGTTGGTCAACATCCTTGCCTTTGCAAACGGCGATGTAATATGCCAACATCTGGAGTGGGATAGAGGCAAGCAACGGTTCGAAGCATTCAAGAGTCTGAGGGAGTTCGATGACTGCATCTGCCATTTTCTTTACTGTCTCGTCGCCTTGACTGACAATAGCAATGACACGAGCCTTACGAGCTTTGATTTCTTGGATATTGCTGACAACCTTGTCATAAAGAGCATTGTGAGTAGCAATGACCACTACTGGCATCTCTTCATCGATGAGGGCAATAGGTCCGTGCTTCATTTCTGCAGCTGGGTAGCCTTCAGCGTGAATATAACTAATTTCCTTCAGCTTGAGCGCTCCTTCAAGAGCTACAGGGTAGTTGAAACCACGACCTAAATAAAGGAAATTGCGTGCGTATGTGAAGATTTTTGAGATATTCTTGATGTCTTCTCCCTGTTTGAGGAGTTCCTCCATCTTGTCAGGGATTGAATCAAGTTCCTTGATGAGTTTCAAGTAGTTGTCTTGTGTGATTGTTCCGCGTTCCTTTGCAAGTGCAAGTGCGAACATCGAGAGAACAGTCACCTGACCTGTGAATGCCTTTGTACTGGCAACACCAATCTCTGGTCCAACGTGAATATATGAACCTGTGTTTGTTGCTCGAGGGATGCTTGAACCAATAGCATTACATATACCATATATAAATGCACCTTTCTGCTTAGCAAGTTCAACAGCAGCAAGGGTGTCGGCTGTTTCACCTGACTGGCTGATAGCGATGACAACATCTTGGTTGCTGATGACAGGATTGCTATAGCGGAACTCGCTTGCATACTCAACTTCAACAGGAATCTGGCAGTAATTCTCAATGAGTTGCTTGCCGATAAGACCTGCGTGCCAACTTGTTCCACAAGCTACGATGATGATGCGGCGAGGACTGATGAGGTTCTTAAGGTGGTCTCTGATGGCAGAAAGTGCAACATTGTCTGCATCAACATTGATACGTCCACGCATACAGTCTCTCAGACATTCTGCCTGTTCGTATATTTCCTTGAGCATGAAGTGTGGATAACCACCTTTTTCAATCTGTGCAAGGTTGAGGTCAACAGTAACAACCTCATGTTCTACCTTTGCGTTGTTGAAATCCACAATCTCGATGTCCTTGTTGCGGTTGATGACAACGATATCTTTATCGTCAAGGTAAATAACCTGGTCTGTATATTCTATAATAGGTGATGCATCGCTACCGAGGAAGAATTCTCCGTCTCCGATACCAACAACGAGTGGACTACTCTTGCGAGCAGCAATAATTTGGTCTGGATTCTCAGTGTCAATGATTGCTATTGCATAAGCTCCGATGACAAGACGAAGTGCTGTACGAACGGCAGAAAGAAGGTCGCAGTTACGAGTGTTCTTTATGTAGTCAATAAGTTGTACGAGAACTTCTGTGTCGGTGTTGCTCTTGAAGTCAACACCTTTTTCAATAAGCGACTGCTTCAGTACGGCATAATTCTCGATGATACCATTGTGGATGAGTGCAATATTTCCTGAAGCACCAATATGTGGGTGGGCGTTAGTAGAGTTAGGTTCACCATGTGTTGCCCAACGAGTGTGAGCAATACCAACTGTGCCTGTGATGTCTTTGTCGGATGCGTAACTTTCGAGGTCAGCTACCTTGCCTTTTGTCTTGTAGATATGAAGATCGTTTTCTGGGTTCAAAAGTGCAACACCAGCACTATCATAACCTCGATATTCAAGTCTTTTTAATCCTTTGATGAGAACCTCGTATGCGTCTCTTTTACCTATGTAACCTACTATACCGCACATATAAATATCTATTATTTCTTCAAAATTTGTGCAAAGATACGAAAAGACAGCCAATAAATTATATTAAAATGAAATATTTTTTATAATTTTGCATCAAATTTGGAAAAACAAAAGAAAAATTCTTCCGATAATAACAACTAATAAATATATGTCTGACATTAAAAAACAAAACAACGAACCACAAAATGATGGTGGCAGGTCTTCTGCAAAAAAGCAAAAGTCGGGCCACAAGAATCTTGTCAAGACCCTTTGGGGAATAACTGGTGGTATCATATTCTTAATGTTCTTTGGGGTGTTTGCTATCTCGCAAGGATGGCTTGGCTCTATACCTGAGATTTCAGAACTTCAGAATCCTATCAATAAGTCTGCTTCACGTGTTTATAGTGATGATGGCAAATTGCTTGGAACATGGAGTTATGCCAGCGAGAATCGCTTGATGGTTCCATACGATTCTCTTTCTGAACACCTCGTGAATGCTCTCGTGGCAACTGAGGACGAGCGTTTCTATGAACATAGTGGTATTGACTTGCGAGCACTTGCACGTGCTGTGGTCAAGCGTGGCTTCATGCACCAGAAGTCTGCTGGTGGTGGTTCTACTATCACTCAGCAGTTGGCTAAGCAGTTATATACAGATGTTTCTCACAACTTTGTTGGTCGTTTGATGCAGAAGCCAAACGAATGGTATATTGCTGTTCAGTTGGAGAGATACTATACAAAGGAGGAAATCCTTACCATGTATCTCAATTATTTCGACTTCTTGAATAATGCAGTCGGTATCAAGAATGCTGCAAAGACATATTTTGCCAAGTCGCCAAAGGACCTCAGTCTTGTGGAGGCAGCTACTCTTGTGGGTATGTGTAAGAATCCTTCCATGTACAGACCTTTCAAGGTGATGAATGATGGAACGAGAGTTGACAACCCTCTCTGTATTGAGCGTCGTAATACTGTTCTTGCACAGATGGTGAAGAACGGTTACTTGACAAAGGCTGAGTTTGAAGAAGCAAAGAAGATGCCGCTCGACTATTCTAAGTTCCATGTGACAACCCACAAGGAGGGCGAATGTCAATATTTCCGTGAGTATCTTCGTCGCATAATGATGGCACCAAAGCCTGAGCGTTCGAATTACGCTTCATGGCAGTATGTTCAGTTCTATGGCGATTCTGTAGCATGGGAGAATGACCCTCTCTATGGTTGGTGCAATAAGAACAAGAAGAAGGACGGTACACCTTATAATATATATACAGACGGTTTGAAGATTTATACTTCAATCGATACTCGTATGCAAAGATATGCAGAACAGGCTATCTTCGAACATGTGGCACAGTACTTGCAGCCTGCATTCGACCGCCAGAATAAAGGTCTTGCTTTCAATCCTTATCGCAATATATCACAGGCTAAATTCAACAGAATCATTCAGCGTGCCATTCGCCAAAGTGAGCGATATCGTGTGTTAAAGGAGAGTGGATATACGGACGAGGAAATATACAAGGCATTTGATGTTCCAACTCAGATGACTGTATTCTCGTATGGTAGTTCATATTATGATCCTGTCCTCAAGGAGGTAACCATGACTCCTCGCGACTCTATCATCTATTATAAGAAGTTCCTTCGTTCTGCACTCTGTGCTATTGAACCTACAACTGGTAAGGTTCGTGCGTATGTGCCTGGTACTAACTTCAACTATTTCCAGTTTGATAATGTTCTTGGTGGAGGTACTCGTCAGGTGGGTTCTACAATCAAACCACTTCTTTACAATCAGGCTCTTATGGTTCTCGATTACACTCCATGTGATGCTGTATCTACTGCACAGTTCGTGTCAAATGGTTGGGCTCCAAAGGGTGGAGTAGGTGGAGGTTTCTTGACTCTTCGTCAGGCTCTTACAAAGTCTAACAACCAAGTTTCAGTACGTCTTATCGATAAGATTCGTCCTCAGACATTCGTTAATTATCTTGGCAAGGACCTCGGCATCAATATTGGTGGTTTCCCTAAACCTGCAAACTTGACTCTTGCTCTTGGTTCGTGTGACATCTCGGTTGGTCAGATGTGTCAGGCATATACCATTTTTGCTAATGAAGGTGTTCATACTGCACCACTGCTTGTTACTCGCATTGAGGATAGTGAAGGTAATATCATCGCATCTTTCAATCCTCGAATGAACGAGGTGATGAAGAAGGAGCAGTCATGGCAGATGATTCACATGTTGCGTGGAGTTGTTGATGAGGGTACTGGTCGTGCTCTTCATGGTTCGCCATACAACCTCAAGTGTGATATGGGTGGTAAGACTGGTACTACAAATGATAATGCTGACGGATGGTTCATGGGTGTCACTCCAAACCTCGTTGTTGCATGTTGGGTAGGTGGTGACGACCGTGATATTCACTTCAACAGTATGGAGTTCGGTCAGGGTGCTCGTGCATCACTCCCTATCTTCGGTCGTTTCATGCGTAAGGTGTATGACAATAGAAAATTAGGTGTCCTTGAAACAGATACTTTTGCTATTCCAAGTAATTATCGTTTTTGTTCATCTGACCTCGATGAACTCCCTCCTGCTATCGACCCTGAACCAGAGGAAGTACTTGAGATTGATGATAACTTTTAGTGATTAGTAAGTTACTTATAATCTTATATTTTTTATTTCAATATGCGTTTTATAGGAATTATTCCTGCAAGATATGCATCAACACGTTTTCCTGCCAAGCCTCTCGCGATGCTTGGTGGGAAACCTGTTATTCAGCGAGTATATGAACAGGTTAATGGTGTACTTGATGATGCTGTGGTGGCAACTGATGACCAGCGAATATATGATGCGGTAGTTGCATTTGGTGGAAAGGTTGTGATGACCTCCACAGAACATCGTTCTGGTACAGACCGTTGTTACGAAGCACTTACGAAAGTAGGGGAGGATAAGTATGATGTGGTGGTAAATATACAAGGTGATGAACCTTTCATACAACCGCAGCAACTCTATGCTGTACGCGATTGCTTTACGGATTTGTCTGTTGACATTGCAACTCTTGTAAAACCATTCACAGCAAATGATGGCTTTGCAGCTCTTGAAAATGCTAATTCTCCAAAGGTCGTTGTAAACAACAAGATGGAGGCTCTCTATTTTTCTCGTTCCATCATTCCTTTTATGCGAGGAAAAGACAAGGAGGAGTGGTTGCCTAACCATACCTATTACAAGCACATAGGTCTTTATGCCTATCGTTCTAATGTATTGAAAGAGATTACTTCTCTGCCACAGGGAACACTTGAAAAGGTTGAGTCTCTCGAACAACTTCGTTGGTTGGAAAATGGATATAAAATAAAGGTTGGTATCTCTGAAATCGAAACAATCGGAATTGATACTCCGGAGGACTTGCAGAAGGCAGAAGAGTTTCTTTCGTCCATTCATTAGGTGAAATTAGAAATTTTTCATGCTCTACGGTTATAATTAATTAATGAATGAATAATTCATGGCCAATTCATGGTAATTCGTGTTCAAAAAATAAGTGTTGCCTGCGGTGCTACATAAATTTGCCATAAATTTACCATGAATTATATCATTAATTTCTTTTTTGTGTTTTAACCGCGTGTAGATCGAATTTTTTTGTTTTTAAAAAAGCCTTAAAAGTCCACTTTCTTCACTTGTATCATTGCAATCACATGTGAATAGTCACATCCTGAAAGGCCCTCCCTTGTCATATAGTCCTTTCATCGCATTCAACCTAATGTTTAGCAAATAAGATATACTATCTTCTGCAATAAGATAGTATATCTTATCGAATATGATAGTATATCTTATTCCCCAAATGCCTGTATGAATTCTATGTGAAGTTATCGGTAAGTAGTTTCATCGCTCTATATATCATTTTGCGATCATTATGCCGTATATATGCCTCAGTGGAGAAAGTGAACTTTTAAAGCCTTTTTAAAAACTTTTTTTTTTCTTTTGTTAGTACATTGCATTCTGTTTGGCCCGTAAAATAGTTTTTGTGGGCTCAAAATGTAAAAATGGGTAGATGTTTTTAAAATAAATAATCAATTTGTGTGTGTGAAATGAAAAAAATGTGTATATTTGCATGAAATTCTATAGAATTTATAAACAAAAAACATAACAAAATGAAAAAAGCTTTTTTATTTCTCACTATGCTTCTTGGTTCATTCTTAGCAATGAACGCAGCAGAAGGTGATGGCAACAAGGTAAGCATTTCAAGCGAAGTGAATGCAGACAAGACTTCTTGTACAGTCGCTGTTTCTCTTGACAATGTTGATCAGATTGTTGCTCTCCAGCTCGACATTGACATTCCAGAAGGAATGGCAGTAGGCGTTACGTACTCAGGCACGGTTCCAGCTGGTGTTACTCTCACAAATCGTTGTGGTGACCATATCGGTGCTACTGGTGTAGTCACAGGCAACAAGTATCGTGTTGTTGTTTATTCTATGAAGAATACAGCAATCACAGGTAATAATGGTGTTATCTTCACCGTAAACTTCACAAGTGCTTCCACTATTGCTGATCCTTCTCAGGCTCTTTGCAATGTAAGCAATGTAATTCTTTGCGATATTAACGCTATTGATAAGGCTACAGTATCAACTGCTGAAGGTTACCTTGTCGGTGATATTAATATGGATGGAAATGTTGATGTATTTGACATTGTTGCTATGCTCAAGATAATTAAAGGCGAGAACAACGGTTTTAATTTGAATGCAGCTAATGTAAACGGTGACCAGTCAATTGATGTATTTGATGTGGTTGCTTTGTTGAGAATACTTAAGAAATAAAATAATAAAAAATCATAATAAATATGAAACGAATATTTCTATTATTATTGACAGTTATGGCGTTTGTCAATGTAAATGCGCAAGATGACCTAACTGTAAAGCCATTTGTCGCAAAGGCAGGAGTTTCAAATCATAATTTTGATGTTGCAAATTCTTTTGAAATTTATTTGACAACAGAGAATGAAGATTATACTGCATTCACTTTTGACCTCGTTTTGCCAGATGGTATTAATATCGATATTGCTGCAGGTAATCAAGATTTTAATACTAATCGAATAGCAGGATCTTTTGGTAGATATGGTTTTACACCTAATGGTACTTTTGGTATTGACCCTTATGATGGACAAAACAAATTCCAGTTTAGTTTCTACCATCCAAATCTTGAATTATTCCAAGGTAAGGAAGGCTGGCTTATCAGGGTTTATTTTACAACATCTAATGACCTTAAGCCTGGTATTTACCCTATTTATATTTTGAATCTTGGAGTTGCTCACGATGATGGTCTGACTGGTATTAAGCCTTTAGATGCAGTTTCTTACGTTAAAGTAGAAGGTGATGAAGGTGCCAACTCAATACTTGACCTTGAAAATTACAGAATCCCAGCAGTAGTTGCGGATGCTCTTCCTACTTATAATGTAGTAAAGAATGGTGTTTGTGAAAGTCTTTACATCACAGATAAGGCTCCTTTCTATAACACAAAGGAATTTACTGCTAAGAAGGCATTGTATAAGCGTGAGGAAACAGGTTTTAATTGGGGTACAATCTGTCTCCCATTCGAAATCTATTCATCAAAAGACCTCTCTCTTCAGGCTTTGCAGAGCATTTCTGGAAACACAATGGTATTCTCAGAAGTTCCTTCTACTTTGCCTTATGCACCTTATGTTTATTGCACTCCAGAACCAACAGCTTTGAACATCTCAGTTGAGAATGTTACAGTTTCAAAGTATGTTGATGGTACTTATGGCGTAGCTCCTATTATTATGAGGAGCGTAATGAAGGAACCTGTCACTCTTGAGAAAGGCTCAAATGCATATTATATCGCAAACGATCAGTTCTGGACTCCAACAGTTAATCCTGTAAATGTTGCTCCAATGCGTGCATATTATGACATAGAAGGTGCTGGTGTTAAGTGCTTCGGTATAGAAGGCGTTTCAACTGCTATCAACGGTACAGAAGCAGGTGCTACTATCGAGGGTGTTTACAATGCAAACGGTGCTCCACAGAACGGTATGAAGAAGGGTGTTAACCTCGTTAAATACTCGGACGGTACAACTCAGAAGATTATCATTAAGTAAAGAAAGGATGATGACAATGGAAAAGAAACTTTATATCAACCCAGAGATTCAAATCACATCGGTTAATATGCAGAAGCCACTTGCTATGTCGGCAGGTTCTGGCGAAAACCCAACTGATGCAATGGCTAAGCCACGCACTATTGATTTCAGCCAGGAAGATGGTTGGAACAACAGTGAAGCCTAATATCCCTCAATAGAACTAAAACATTTATTAGTTTTACTATAAACAATTAGCAGTTACAATTCCTATGAGTTGTAACTGCTTTTTTGTTACCTAAACAATTCAGAAGAATATACCCTGTATTGTTGGCTTTATTCCAGTTTCTTATTCTATGTAGTCACACAAGATATAGGTCCGTACAAAGCAATACGGTAAGTTTTGTAGAGGTGAGTAGGTGTATATCTCAGGCTCTCTTCTATGGCAAAAACTCGCGTGTTATGCTATAAGAGAACTCAATGGTTCTGTGAATCGTGTCGTCCATCTATAATGCAATAAAAAAGAGTTTAAGCGAATGCCTAAACTCTTTTTGATGATTATTTTGTTTACTGACTATTACATGAACTTGTAACGGTTGTCTGAAACATTTGCCTTCTTGTAGAGAGTGTAGATGATGTTGTTTACAGCGTTGCGGAAGTTCTGCTGTGAGAGAGTAGCCTGCTCAGCCTTAGCATCAAACTTCTCTGCGCTCTGCTTCTTGTCGATAACCTTGATAGCGTAAACACCACCATTACCCTTAACTGCCTTTGAAGCCTGACCCTTAGCAGTCTTAGATGCAAGTGCACTTACGATTGGTTCAGAAGAAGTTGTTGCACCGATGAATGCTGGAGCACTGAATGTGATGTTCTTAACTGTGTCAACAACTGCACCCTTATATTTTGATGCTGTAGCAAAGTCGTTAGCTGTAGCAAGAATCTTTTCTGCCTTCTTGTCACGCTTGATTTCATCTGTGAGATAGTCCTTAACCTTATCCTGTGGGAGGTAACCCTTAGGGTTGATCTTGTTAAGTGCTACTACGATGATGTGACTGCGGTCTGTGCTTTCGTAAAGGTCTGAAATGTCACCTTCCTTAGCAGTGTCGAATGCCCATCTGAGTGCTTCGTGAGTACCACGAATACCTGCGATGTTGTGTGAGCTGTTGCGAGTGTTCTCCATTGGACGTACAACGTAGTTTTCCTTTGCTGCGTTAGCTTCGAGCTTTTCAATAGTGTTGTTCTTTGCTACGAATGAAGAAAGCTTGTTGTATTCGTTGTTGAATGTCTCGCTTGAGAAGTCAAGTGACTTAACGATAGCTGCAGCGTTGTACATTGTCTTAACATCCTTAGTCTGGTCGATACGAACGATCAAAACGCTACCATTAGAGAGCTTAACCTTAACTGTCTGACCTGCAGGAGTAGAGTAGAGAGTATTAACAACTGTAGTGTTATCATCATCGAGGTTAGCCTGAGCGAACTGAGCTGATGTTACCCAAATTGAGTCGCCTGTCTGAGCGTACTTCTTAGCAAGATCCTTGAATGAAGCGCCTGCTGAAAGTGCGTTCATGATTGAGTCTGCCTTTGTGTTAGCTTCTGCTTCATCCTTACCTGCAACACCAATCTGGCGATAGCAAACTGAGTCAGCCTTCTGAACGCGGTCAACGAGCTTAAGAGTGTAGTAAGTGTTTGAAGCCTGATCGTAAACTGGCTTAGTAGTTGTACCAACTGCTACTGAATCAAGAAGTGCAGAGATTGCAGGAAGAGTGAAAGCGTCCTTAGTCTTATAAACATTTGAGTAGTTGATAAGAGAAGTGTTGTCACGAACTACAGCCTTGATAGCCTTTGCAGTTGCTGCGTTGTCAAGAGCCTTAGCAGCTTCGTTGATTTCCTTCTCAGCAGCTGTGCGGTCTTCTGCGCTTGCTACAACCTGGAAGTCGATAACCTTGAGGTCACGAGTTTCCTCGTCGAGAACGAACTTTTCCTTTTCCTCGTTGTACTTAGCCTTGATTTCATCATCAGAAACCTGAATGTCCTTATCGTCGATTGATGCGAAAGGAACTGCTGCGAGGAGAACATCTGTCTGAGCGTTGCGGCTGTCGAATGCGAGCTTAGCTTCTACAGGGTTTGAAAGGAAGAGGTTTGAAAGAAGAACCTGATACTTCTGCATGAGAAGCTGTGAACGGAGTGACTTCTGAGCAAAGATGTAGTAGTCATAAAGCTTCTGAAGTACATCTGGAACCTGGCCCTGTTCTTTAGCCTGCTTGTAAGATGTAAGAACCTGGTTAACCTGAGCATAGTCGTAACGCTGAGTCTGCTGGTTCATGAAATAAGGAATCTGAAGCATCTGGCTGTAACCATTCTTGATAGCGTTTGCTACTTCTTCTTCAGAAACAGCGATACCAAGTTTGTTACATTCATCTTCGATAAGCTTGTTCTGAACGTAAGTCTGCCAAGCTTCGTCATTAATCTGGTTGAGTTCTTCCTCAGAGAATGATGACTTCTGAGTTGCGATCTCATAATAGTTCTGGAGAGACTTTGTCAAGTCCTGATACTCCTGAATGGACATTGATTCGCCATTCACTTCGCCAACCTGCTGCTTTGCTTGATTCATGAAGCTCTCGCTGCCGCGAATACCATCTCCGATGATGAAGAGGAGAAGGGCTACTGCGATAGCTCCTACAAGCAGTTTGCCATGGCTACGAATTGATTGTAATGCTGCCATTTGTTTTTAATTAGTTTTTGTTATTATTATTTATTGTTTTTTCCTTATTTATATGCGCACGCGTGTGGGCGTACGCTGAAAAATCGTACAAATTTACAAAAAAATCTTCTCTCTCCAAATATAATGTAATAACTATTTACTGGTAGTGAGGAAAAAAATAACGATTTCACCAAGTTTGTAGGTAAAATCGCTATATTGAATCATTTCTTTGTGCCATCTGTGCGGCATCCGGATGTGGTTGTTCTTGTTTCTCTTCAAATGGGAATTTTCCTTTTGAGCTATGAATAAGATAATCTGTCATTTCTTCGTTTGAACGGAAATCGTAACCCGAAAGAGCTTCGTCTTCTCCATCAATTTCCATATACGCAGGTGAGTAAACAACGTGTGTAGATTGGTTCCAGTAGAGGAGGGAAGTCTTGAATGTTGTTCCTTTAAGGTTCTTTACGAATACTCGTCCGTGTAGTTCCCAAAGGTTTTTCTCGTAGAAGAAATATGCTGTGTCGCATGAGATGAAAGCATCTACATGATATTGCTCATTGAATTTTTCGAGGAATAGTCCTTTTTCAAATGCCCAATACTGCGGGTCTTTCTTGTCATAAACAAGCCAGTCCTCAGAGATTATCTTGTACCTGATGATACCAGAATCCGAGATTAAGGTGCTCACTCCGTATGATTGAAGAAAGGGTAGTGAGTCTCGGATTCCGATGTCTGGTCCTGTTTTCCCTTCATCAGACGAACAAGATTGAAGGGTAAATAGCATTGCAGCGGTAAATAATACCGCTGCAATGGAAATGATATGTGTGATTCTGCGAATCATCAATTACTATTAACGGAAACGGAGAGTTGTAGAACCGTAAGGAGTGCTTACGCGAGTACCTGCCTTAATACCAGCCATGAATGCCTCAGACTTTGGATAGAGGTTAGCTGTGTAGTTAGCGATAGCCTTGTTTGCACGACCTGAACAAGATGGGTCAGCAGCCTTAGCACGGTTACAGATGTCGATAGCGAGACAGTAAGGTGCAGTTGCTTCGATAGACTTGTGAGAGCCAGAACGTGCTACGATAGAAGCCTTGAGGAGAAGGAGTGAACCGTTGTTTGGCAACTTGTCAATCCACTTGAGAGCCTCACCATAGTTACCACGCTGATACATGATGACAGCGATAGCCTGGTAGATCTTAGACTTCTTTGCATTGTCAGTTTCAAGGGCGAGTGACTCGTTGAAGTACTTGAGTGCTTCTGATGTGTTACCTGCCTTGAGAGCCTTAGATGCCTTACCGAGTGCTGCCTGAGGAGTCTTAACGAGCTGGTAAGAATAGTCAGCTGCGATTTCATAGAGGTCTGTCTTGTCACACTCGAAGCTGCGGAGAACCTTCAAAACATTTACGAGGAAGTCGTTGTCGTTCTTGTTAGCCTCTACCTTTGGACGATAGATCTTGTCAAGAGCATCACAGTCTGCTGCACCAGACTGAACGAAGAGCTGTTCAGCGAGGTCGTATGGCTGCTGGTAAGCATCGATAATCTTCTGTGCTTCAGGAGCAAGAACTACTGTAGTATCACCAGATTCTGGATCAACCTGTGTTGTAGTCTCATATTCATTAGCCTGCTCAAGGAGACGACCGCAGATATCTGTTACGAGAAGATAGTCGTTGATGAAGTCTTCACGATACTTGTCCTTGTTGTACTCGAAACGAGCATCTGAAAGCTGAATGAATCCATAGAGTACGAAGCCCTCAGTATCGTTACCAGTGTCGTTGATACCTTCCTTGAAGAGAGCGTAAGACTTTGTAACATCTGGAGTTGGGTTCATGAAGTATGAGTCATAAGCCTTACGGCAGATGATACCACCCTTTGAACTCTGGTCCTTTGCACCTGAGAAAGAGTTGAGTACATCCATGTTCTTGAGACGTACATCATAAAGATTCATGAGGTCATCAAAGTACTGCTTCTTGAGTGCTGGGTCTGTTTCGCTCTGGATGAGTGACTGAAGCATCCACTGGCCTTTCTTGTAAGTGTCAACACGAGCAGTAGGAGCCTTTGTGAGAACAGTCTTCCATGGTTCGTAAGCTTCCTTGTAATCCTTTGACTTATAAGCGTCAGAATACAACTGGATTGCCTCGATTACATCGATACTGTCCTGACCGTGACCGATACGAGTCTTGTAGTCATTGCTCTGAGCTGATGCTCCGAGAGTAACGAGTGCCATTGCACTTGTTAAGATAAATTTACCTTTCATAATAGATTATTAGTGTTAAATAGTTTGTCAATACTTATGTTAATTAACTCCCTTTGTTTTTGTTCGATGCAAATTTGAGAATAAAAATGCACATGTCAAATAGGAATTATTCTAAACATTCGTGTGAATTTGTACTTTTGTTATGGGGGAAATCCTATGTCGTGTGATAACCCTTTAATAATCAATTACTGAACCTTGTACTTGTAGAACCAACGCTCAGAGAAAGTGAGACCAAGACAGAGCTTAATATAATTTTCAGAGAGTGTTGCTTGTTTCATTGATGCAGAGTTGCTCAAATAAGGAATATTGGAGTGAACCCACTGAACCGACACATTAACCTTAGGACTGTTGTGCCATAGGTTTCGATTGCTGATAGGAAGTGAAACTCCCGCTGTCAAACCGAATTCTGTAGGTTTGTCTGTTATAGTGCCTGTTGGATCTGCATTAGCGTATGATTGTGAATAGTATCCACCTAATTTATATGTCATACGAGAGAAATAGCTTCGTGAGTACACATTTGGAGTGAAGTCAGCACCTATTGCAAGTTTCTTGCGGTCGTAAAGTTGTCCTTTTGTAGCAATATATCCCAACGCAGAACCATCAGATGCACTTGTTTGCTGATTTGGGAACTTTGCATTTCCCCATTTCTGTACTTCGGCATCAACACCAACTCGTAATTTGTCTGAATAGTAATATGTTATACCAGCTGCATACGACATTGGCCATTGGAAGGCGTTTTTGATGGTATCAACATCTTGCGCCAAAATAAGTGTACCGTTAGTAGTCTTTGTAGTGCTTTGTGTTGAACACATTGCATCACTATTAATGTTATGAGCAAGTGAATATGAACCACCAACTACAATCTTGTTTTTCTTGCCGATTGGTTGGATGTATTGAAGACCGAAATCAAAATTGTATGTGCGAATATCGGCAGAATATACTCTTTCAAGAGAGTAAACGGAGTTTTCGCTGAATGACATAGTCATATTATGTGAATAATCTCCGTAAATGTAGCCTGCATTAAAACCTAATGAGATAGGCTTGAAAGGTCGCCATCCTGCACCTACGAATACTTCGTGAAGACCACCATCGCCAGAATAGTTATATGATGATGTTATGTTTTCTGTTCCTTCAAGTTTTTCTGCGTTTGATGAGAAGCTATATTTAATGTTAGATATTGGCAGAAGACCAAAAGCAACACCAACATTCTTGGCTGCACGGAAGTGCATTGCGAAGTAGTCAACAGATGTGTTACGGATGTTCTTCTGAACATTTCCCATCTTGTAGTTTCCGTTTTGAAGGGTAAGGCCGAAGTCAAACAAGGCAGTCATTGAGTCAACATCAGAATAAGAAGCTGGGTTTTGAAGATTGACAGACTGACCATCGCGGAAACCTTGCGATACGCCTGCCATACCTTTATTAAATCCCATAGAACGATCAGAAAGCACACCAAACCCGTAGCGTGAGTAAGGTGAGTTAACACCGTTCTGGGCAAATACCCCTACAGATGTCATCAGCAACGATACAACAAGAATATATCTATTTATTTTTATCATTTTGTTTTATACAGTGTGAAGTGCCTGTAATTGGCACATTAATTCTATGCAAAAGTAAATATTTTTATTCAGTCAACAAAATTTATTTATATCTTTTAAGTTTTCTTTGTATTTTTATTGTGGTTTTCTTTGTTCTTTGCTCTCTGAGAGCCCTTGCGATGATAATATTTCTTCTTGTTACCCGATTTCTTTCCGTGCTTTTCAACATTCATCACAGGTTTCTCTCCACACCCTTCTGGAAGGTCTGGTTTGTCAATTTCCTTTTCGATGAGATGTTCAATCTTACGAAAATATGAATAGTCTTTTTGGTTTACAAGAGTAATTGCACTACCTTCTCTATTGGCACGTGCAGTACGACCAATTCTGTGGACATAATCCTCTGCATCGTGTGGAACATCATAGTTGATTACAAGTTGAATGTCATCGATGTCGATGCCTCGACTCACGATGTCTGTTGCGATAAGGATGCTGATGCGTCGATTCTTGAACTCGTACATGATATTTTCGCGTTCCTTTTGTTCAAGGTCAGAATGCATAGCCCCCACATTATAACCCTTCTGCGAAAAGAGTCGGTTGAGTTCTTTGACCTTGAGTTTTGAAGAAGCAAAAAGTATCACTCTGTCAAGAGACTTATCCTCAAGAATCTTCTCAACAATCTTGTCCTTCATGCCGTCGTAGCATAGATAAGCGGTCTGCTTAATCTTTTCCGCAGGCTTGCTAATGGCAATCTTTATTTCTACAGGATTGTAAAGAATGTTTTTGGCCAACTTCTGTATCTCAGGTGGCATTGTAGCAGAGAATAATATTGTCTGATGATTTGGTCCAAGATGTCCCGCAATCTTCATGATGTCATCGTAAAATCCCATATCGAGCATACGGTCCGCTTCATCAAGGATGAAGAATGTTGTCTTTGTCAAATCAATATGTCCACCATTAAGGTGACTGATGAGTCGTCCTGGTGTTGCTATGATGATGTCAGCACCAAGTTCGAGTCCTCTTCTCTCTTGAGCAAATCTTGCTCCATCATTACCACCATAAACAGCAACACTTGACACCCCATCAAGGTAATAACCAAATCCTTCCACTTGCTGGTCAATCTGTTGTGCTAATTCGCGAGTAGGGGACATGATGATACAGTTCACCACATCATGTGGATAGTTGCCCGAACTCAGTTCGTCGAGTACAGGCAATAAATATGCAGCAGTCTTGCCAGTACCTGTTTGGGCAACACCTATCACGTCTCGCCCCTCAAGTATTGGCGGAATGGCTTTTTCTTGAATCGGAGTACATTCTTGGAAGTTCATTGCATCAAGTGCATCAAGAACATCATCCGACAAATTTAATTCATCAAAGTACATTCTAAAATATAATCTTTTTACTTTTCTAATAATACACGGACCACATTCATCTGGCCCTTTAGCGTGGAGCCTTCATATAGCAATACAATGCTATGAATGAATATATTATGTTAGGAATCCATACTGCAAGAATAGGAGGGAAATCCGCTTGGATGGCAAAGGTGGCAGAGATGGTCTGGAACAGAATGTAGGCAAAACTTAATGCCAAACCAATACCCAGAGTGATACCCATACCATTCTTTCGTTTGCGTGCTGAGAGTGCAGCACCAATGATAGTGAGAATAAAGGCTGCGAAGGAAGAAGCTCCTCGTTTCCAGTACTCTACCTCAAACTCTTTGATGTTTGCAAATCCGCGTTGTTTCTGTCTCTTTATGTATTCTCTCAGCTTAGGAGAAGTGAGAGTCTCTTGCTGTCCTTTGGTGATAAGGAAATCCTGCGGCTCCATCATTATGACAGAATCAAGTCGATAGCCGTTAGTAATTATCTCACGCATACCTTGAAGGTCACGGGTTTGATAATTTGTTAATATCCAGTGGTATGGCTCTGGAGCGACAGAGTCGTACTGTATTGACATAGCTTGAAGATGCTTTACAAGTTTCTTATTCTCGAACTTGTCGAGCGTAAATTCGTATCCCATCTTCTGAGTGTCTTCGTATCGACCTATGTATGCAATAACACCAGAATCCACTTCAAGTTGCACGTTGCTGGTGAATGTGACCACCTCTCTTCGTTTGTATTGATTCTCAAACTTAACACGTTTCACGTTGCCTTCCGGGATGATGTATGCACCCAGCACGAAAGTCAAGATGCCAATGAAGGCAGCAGAAATCATATAGGGACGCATCAGGCGTTTGAAGCTCACGCCTGTTGACATCATCGCTATAATCTCCGAATTATCAGCCAATTTTGTTGTGAAGAAGATAACGGAAATGAACACGAACAACTGACTGAAGAGGTTCGAGAAGTAAGGAATGAAGTTGAGATAATACTCAAAGAAAATCAGTTTCATTGGTGCGTTCTTGCTGAGGAACTTATCAATGTTCTCGTTGAAGTCGAACACCACAGCAACTGAGATAATCAATGCAATAGAGAAGAAGTAGGTACCGAGAAACTTTCCGATAATGTAACGGTCCAGTCGGGAGAAGATGCTATGATCGCGCCACCAATTGCGCACACCTCTCCATCCAGTCGATTCCTTCTGTTCTTCGAGGAATGCTTGGATTTCTTCTGGATCGCCAGACTTAGGGACCAGTTTACCGTTTACTACATCAAAGATTATCATATTCTTCTTCCGAGTTCTTCACACATCTTGGCTTTCCATACAGCAAAGTCGCCAGCAAATATATGTTGGCGAGCTTCACCAACAAGCCAAAGGTAGAATGCAAGGTTGTGGATTGATGCCACCTGAAGTGCCAACAATTCTTGTGCTTTAAATAAATGATGTACATACGCACGCGTGTATGTTGAATCAACATAAGAAGTGCCTTCAGGGTCGAGCGGACTGAAGTCCATCTCCCACTTCTTGTTTCTCAGGTTGATAGTTCCGTGCTTTGTGAAAATCTGTGCATTGCGTCCGTTGCGAGTAGGCATAACGCAGTCGAACATGTCTATGCCACGTTCTATTCCTTCAAGCAAGTTGATTGGTGTGCCCACACCCATCAGATAGCGAGGCTTGTCCTGAGGTAGAATCTCGTTTACCACCTCAATCATCTCGTACATCACCTCAGCAGGTTCACCTACAGCAAGACCACCGATAGCATTACCATCCGCACCCTTCGAAGCGACATTCTCTGCTGCGTGCTGTCTCAGGTCCTTATATGTACATCCTTGTACGATAGGGAAGAGGCTCTGCTGGTAACCGTACTTCGGTTCTGTTTCGTTGAAACGCTTGATGCATCTGTCGAGCCATCGTTCTGTGAGGGCAAGTGACTTTTTAGCATAGTTGTAGTCGCTTGTTCCAGGAGGACATTCGTCAAATGCCATCATGATGTCTGCACCAATGCTACGCTCGATGTCCATCACTCCTTCTGGAGTGAAGAAATGCTTACTTCCGTCTATATGACTGCGGAATTCAACACCTTCTTCCTTTATCTTACGGATACCAGCAAGAGAGAATACCTGAAAACCGCCTGAGTCTGTGAGCATAGGGCGGTCAAAACCATTGAATTTATGCAATCCACCAGCAGCTTCAATGATTGGAAGGCCTGGTCGGAGATAAAGATGGTATGTGTTTCCAAGTATAATCTGTGCCTTGATGTCATCCTTTATCTCATGCAGATGCACACCTTTCACGCTTGCAAGAGTTCCTACAGGCATGAAGATAGGAGTCTGAATGTCGCCATGATTTGTGTGGATGAGTCCGGCACGAGCATTGGTCTTGGAGTCAGTATGTTGTAATGTGAAATTCATTTCGTTTGTTTCTATAAGAGTGCATAGTCGAGTACATCCTTCACATCCTTTACATAGTGGAATGTAACGCCTTTGACATACTTCTCAGGAATGTCGAGAATGTTCTTCTTGTTGTCTTCGCAGATGAGAATATCAGTTATGCCCGCACGTTTTGCTGCAAGAATCTTTTCCTTGATACCACCCACAGGTAGCACTTTGCCACGAAGAGTAATCTCACCAGTCATGGCAATATTCTTGCGAACCTTGCGCTTTGTGAGGGCTGATGCGATAGATGTAGCGATTGTGATACCAGCCGAAGGACCATCCTTTGGAGTCGCACCTTCTGGTACATGAATGTGAATAGAATGGTAATCAAAGAAGTCAGCCCAAGTTGTTGGCTCTTCCTTTTCACCTTCTTTAGTTGGTTTCTTCCAGTTGAGTTCACCAAGTACCTCTGTATGCGACTTGAGGTATTCGAGTGCAATCATAGCACTTTCCTTCATCACGTCGCCAAGATTTCCTGTAAGGGTGAGTTTGCCGCCCTTGCTTTCGTTGATACTTGTCTCGATGAAGAGGATTTCACCACCAACACTTGTCCATGCAAGTCCTGTCACCACACCATAGTACTCGTTGCCCTGATAGATGTCGCGAGTAAATGGCTCTGTGCCGAGGTACTTCTTGACATCATCTGGCTTGAGGTCATGTTCTGGCAGACGTTCGGTTTTTGCATACTCAAGTGTAATCTTGCGAAGAAGAGAGTTTATCTTCTTGTCGAGTGAACGAACACCAGATTCGCGTGTGTACGACTCGATAATCTTTTCAATGGCAGCCTTGTTAAGTTTGATGCCACTGTCTTTCATTCCAAGATTATCAAGCTGGTTAGGGACAAGATGGCGTTTAGCAATCTCAATCTTCTCCTCAGTGAGATAACCACTTACCTCGATAAGTTCCATACGGTCGAGGAGTGGGGCAGGGATTGAACTGATATTATTGGCTGTAGCAATAAACATCACCTTTGAAAGGTCATAATCACAGTCGAGGTAGTTGTCGTGGAACGCTACGTTCTGTTCTGGGTCAAGAACCTCGAGCAGAGCTGATGCTGGGTCACCATGAACAGAATCATTCGTTACCTTATCAATCTCGTCGAGTATGAATACAGGATTAGAACTCTTTGCCTTGATGATGTTCTTGATGATACGTCCAGGCATAGCACCGATATAAGTCTTTCTGTGACCACGAATCTCAGCCTCGTCGTGTACACCACCAAGACTCATACGGACATAGTTACGCTTCATAGCCTTGGCAATGCTCTTGCCGAGTGAAGTCTTACCTACTCCTGGAGGGCCATAAAGACAGATGATTGGACTCTTGAAGTCGCCTCTCATCTTGAGCACAGCGAGGTGTTCAAGGATGCGCTCCTTGACCTTCTCCATGCCATAATGGTCTTTGTTCAGAATCTTCTCAGCGTTTGAGAGGTTGAGGTTGTCCTTTGTATATTCGTTCCAAGGGATATCAATCATAGTCTGAAGATAGTTCAAACTAACCTGATAGTCCGGACTTCCTGCAGAAATATGTTCGAGCTTGTTGAGTTCCTTGAAGAATACCTCAGCAGTTTTTTCGTCCCATTTCTTGCTGTCGGCAAAGAAACGGAGTTTCTCAATGTCGCTTCCGCTGTCTTCTCCGAGCTCCTCCTTAATGCTGTCCATCTCCATTCTGAGGTAATGCTCACGCTGCTGTTTGCTGAGTTCCTCTCGTGTGCGAGACTGGATGTTAGCCTTGAGTTTCATGAACTGATACTCGCGATTGAGGAAACCGAGCAATTTGAATGCCCTGTCTTCCATCGAGTTCTGTTCGAGGAGAATGATTCGCTCGTTGTTGTCAAATGGGATGTTTGTACAAACAAAGTTAATCATGAGATTCTTGTCGAGAATGTTGTTCAGTCCCATAGATGTACCCATCATCTGAGTACCGCTACTTGACTGCATCACCTTGTTTGCCACTTCACGACAAGCCTCCGCAAGAGCATTGAAGTTTCGGTCGCCCTTGTTTGCCAATTTCTCAGGAAAGCTCTCGATTCTTCCCTCAAGGTATTTTGCTCCCTGCTCAAGTTCAACAAGTCTGATTCTGTTAAATCCATGGATGAACGCAGTCGATGAGCCATCAGGGAGCTTAATGATGCGAAGTACCTTAGCGACCACACCAGTATGGTAGAGGTCCTTCATGCCTGGTTCATCAACCATGTCATCAGTCTGCGAGAACACTCCGATAGGGAGTTCTTTCTTGTATGCATCCTCAACAAGCTTGAAAGAAGACTTTCTTCCTATATGTATAGGAATCATAGTTTGTGGGAAGAGCATCATTCCTCGAAGCGGGAGGATAGGGACTATCTTGTCAACGCTTACTTCGTAGTCGAGCAATTCCGAATCAAGTCCATCCAATTTTGCTATGAATGAGATAGAACCCTCTCTCGAATTTTCTTCAAAAATCTCTTCTATATTAATATCCTTCATTATCTGTTTAATATTCCGTCGTTATAGTTTTACATAAAAAACGCGGCAAATTTACAAAAAAATATTGAAACTGCATCGTTATTTCAAATCTTTGAACTATCTTTGCACACGAATTCAACTAAAATTAACAAACAAATGGACGATTATCCGGCGAATAGTTACAAGTTGTTAGGATAAAGGCTCTAAAGGTAACTGAGTCTTTACCCACTTATTTCTATTCCTTATTAAAGTAAAGAATCAGTTACGATGCGAACATTCTGGAATTTCAATGGCGGTATCAAGCATATCGACAACTGGGAGAAGAATTGTTGGATACAGGTAACATGCCCTGTTGACGACGATATTGATTTTCTCCAGAACGAATTGGGCATGCCCGATTACTTCTTGGCAGACGTTAGCGATGCTGACGAGCGTGCTCGTTATGACATGGACGAAGGATGGCTCATGATCATCATGCGTATTCCTCATCTCAAAAGTGTTGCTTCGCGAAGTCCTTACACAACTATTCCTCTTGGTATTCTCATTAAGGACGACAAGATTATCACAATCTGCAATCAGGAGACACGAATGATGCTCGACTTCATTAATCATCAGATGCGACGTGCAGAAGGATTCATTGATGCTGCCGACCTCACGTTCCGCCTCTTCCTGTGCGCTTCAGTATGGTATTTGAAATATCTGAAGCAGGTAGGAGGCATAGTTGACAAGGCAAAACGCGACCTTGACAAAGACATTGATAATAAAGACCTTATTAATCTTTCACGCCTTCAGGACTCTCTCACATATTTTGCCACATCTATTCGTGGTAACGAGAACCTCCTCTCCAAGCTCAAGTTCCGCCTTCCTGTCGATGAACTCGATGCCGAACTTATCGAAGATGTAAACATTGAGATGAATCAGGCTCGTGAAACAACAGCCATATACAACAACATCATTTCCTCTACGATGGACACCTACGCAAACATTATTAATAATAATATGAATAAAGTTATGCGTCTGCTCACATCGCTCAACATGATTATCATGTTCCCAACCCTCATCACCTCCATGTTTGGTATGAACCTCATCAATGGAATGGAGACTTGGGTAGGAGGATTCCCGCTTGCTATAGTGGCGTGTATATTAAGCACACTTTGCTCGATTCTTTGGTTCAAACGTAAGAATTGGTTGTAAAAACATACCATTTTATCACTTTTTGCAACCAATATCAAAGTTTTTTGCATTATTTTATCATTTTATTCTTGCTTTTCGTGATAATGTTGTAAATTTGCACCCGATTTCACTTTTAAGGTAAAAAGCAAGGCAATGATAAGTTGTCTTCATTAAAACAACGATAATAATTTATCATTAACAATAATTACAACAATGAAAAAGTACAATTTCAATGCAGGACCTTCAATCCTTCCACGCGAAGTAATCGAACAAACTGCACAGGCTTGTCTTGACTTCAACGGTTCAGGACTTTCACTCATGGAAATTAGCCACCGTGCTAAGGACTTCCAGCCAGTAGTAGATGAAGCAGTAGCACTCTTCAAGGAACTTCTCAACATCCCTGAAGGTTACTCCGTTCTCTTCCTCGGTGGTGGTGCAAGTCTTGAGTTCTGTATGGTTCCTTACAACTTCCTTGAGAAGAAGGCAGCTTACCTCAACACAGGTGTTTGGGCTACAAAGGCTCAGAAGGAAGCTAAGGCATTCGGTGAAGTCGTAGAGGTAGCATCTTCTGCTGACAAGAACTTTACATATATCCCAAAGAACTTTGAAATCCCTGCTGATGCTGATTACCTCCACATCACAACAAACAATACAATCTATGGTACTGAGATTCGTGAGGACATCGACTCTCCAATTCCAGTAATCGCAGATATGTCTTCTGACATCTTCTCACGTCCAGTTGATGTTAGCAAATACACTATGATTTATGGTGGTGCTCAGAAGAACCTCGCAATGGCAGGTCTTACATTCGTTATCGTAAAGGACGATGCACTTGGTAAGGTAAGCCGCCACATCCCAACAATGCTCGACTATCGCACACACGTTAAGAAGGGCTCAATGTTCAACACACCTCCAGTAGTTCCTATCTACTCAGCACTCATGAACCTCCGTTACATGAAGGCTCACGGTGGTGTAGAGGCAATGAAGGAACTCGCAGAGAAGCGTGCAGAAATCCTTTATGCAGAAATCGACCGCAACGAACTCTTCGTAGGTACAGCAGAGAAGGATAGCCGTTCACTCATGAACATCACATTCGTTCTCAAGGAACAGTACAAGGAACTTGAAAAGGAATTCCTCGACTTCGCCACTTCAAAGGGCATGGTAGGTGTTAAGGGTCACCGTGATGTAGGTGGTTTCCGTGCATCATGCTACAACGCAATGTCTATCGAAGGCGTAGAAGCACTCGTAGCTTGCATGCAGGAATTTGAAGCAGCTCATAAGTAATTCATAATTCACAATTCATAATTCATAATTATCTTACGGTAAGTTTATGGGTTATGAGTTGTGAGTTTTCTTTTTTTATTTTACAATAATTAACCCATTCATCAATTCTGATTCATTTCTTTTGCTTACGAAGTCTCATGCCGTTGGCTGCATACAAAGACTAATTCCCCAAAATTATGAATTAAGAATTATGAATTATGAATTAAACAAAAATGGCAAAAGTTTTAATTGCAACAGAGAAGCCATTTGCAGCTCCTGCTGTTGCTGGAATCAAAGAAATCATTGAAGGTGCAGGTTTCGAACTTGCTCTTCTCGAGAAATATACAGAAAAGTCACAGCTTCTCGCAGCAGTAGCCGATGTGGATGCAATCATCATCCGTTCCGACAAGATTGATGCAGAAGTACTCGATGCAGCAAAGAACCTTAAGATTGTAGTTCGTGCAGGTGCAGGTTACGACAATGTTGACCTCGAAGCTGCTACAGCTCACAACGTAGTAGTAATGAACACACCAGGTCAGAACGCCAATGCAGTTGCAGAACTCGTTCTTGGTCTTCTCGTCTTCGCAGTTCGTAACTTCTACAATGGCAAGGCAGGTTCAGAACTCATGGGCAAGAAGCTTGGTATCCTTGCATTCGGCAATGTAGGTCGCAACGTAGCTCGTATCGCAAAGGGCTTCGGAATGGAAGTAGCAGCATACGACGCATACTGCCCAGCAGAAGCAATCGAAGCAGCTGGCGTACACGCAGCAGCATCACAGGCAGAACTCTTCGAGACTTGCGACATCGTTTCTCTCCACATCCCAGCAACAGCCGAGACAAAGCAGTCTATCAACAAGGCACTTTGCTCAACAATGAAGAAGGGTGCCATCCTCATCAATACAGCACGTAAGGAAGTTATCAGCGAACCAGAACTCATCGAGCTCCTCGCAGAGCGTACAGACCTCAAGTACATCACCGACATCAAGCCAGATGCAGATGCAGAGTTTGCACAGTTCGAAGGCCGTTACTTCTCTACACCAAAGAAGATGGGTGCTCAGACCGCCGAAGCCAACACCAACGCAGGCCTCGCTGCTGCCAACCAGATTGTTGGTTACATCAAGGAAGGCATTACAAAGTTCCAGGTAAACAAGTAAACTTCATTACACATATAAACCCAAATAGTCGTCCATCCCCTTGGGCGACTATTTTTTGTTTTTTAAAAGGTCATAAAAGTCCACTTTGTTCACTTTTTGTGGTAAAGTGGTGATGATTTTTGAACTAAAATGCTGTGATTCAGTATAAAACCTCCAAAATGGTGGTGATGAATGAAAATCACTTGCAAAAAAATATTTCAAACAGTATGAGAATGGAGTTATCTCACTCTGTTCAATTCCTCATGCGTAGGACTGCGGTATAGACCGACATTGAGGTGGCTATTCTTGCACTCTTCGAGGGTATGTACTGGTGGTTCGAGGTAGTCTGGGAATGGCAGACCGTGGAGGGTCTGGAAGTAGAGCAGACAACCGTCCTTCCACCATTCGGCATCACGGGTTTGAGTCATGAGACGAATCTGGATGTCCTTGAAGAGGTCGGGGTCTATGGCAGATTGGAGGGAGTTCCAGTCTCGCTGAAGCTGACGGGCTTCATTTATACCGTTCTGGTAGCGATAGCAGAGTTCATCCCATACGGTGCGACCTGTTTGGCACTTGTGAGTCCATGATGTGTGGTGGAACCAAAGCAGATACTTGTCAGGACAGGTGTTGATGTCTTCAACAAGGCGCGCGAAATCGGGATGATACTGCGAGGTGTTGTCTGTTCCTGTGGCTTTGGTACGGTCAAATCCGATGCCTTGAGCATCAGCCTGATTGTAAAATACTGGCAACCAGTCGCGTCGGATAGGGCGATTGTCCCATGCTCCAGGAGCGTAGTGCGAATCACCAAACTGATGATGGAGTCCGAGTGGCATCTCGTAATCCACTACTGCTTCACGACTTTTCATGAGCATAGACACGAGTGTGGAATGCTGTGCAGTGTCGAGATTAGGGTAGGTGAGTGACACCCATTCGTCTGCTATCTCCTTTGCACTAAGGTCGGGATTCCAAGCCATACGTCCGTAAGCATACCAGTTGGATTGAGCAAGAGGGTGACCAGTCCAGTCGGCATCTGTTCCTGTATTTGCTACGCCTGCTATTGCGTTGTAGCGAGAACGGAGCTGGTTTGACTTATAGTTTGCGTATTTCTTCACTTCATCGAAGAACTCTTCCCACATTGTACCGAGATATGCGAGGTGGTTTGCTTGTCCCAGATATTCCTGAGTAATCTGGAACTCAGGCATCTCGGCAGTCTTATGGAGTGCATCATAGAGGGCGTTGAACGGTTCACGAGGCTGGAAGTCAATAGGTCCATTCTTAACCTGAATGATAACATTGTCAAGGAACTGTCCGTCAAGGTGTTCAAACTCAATACGAGCCTGCTTTGCACGGTCGGGGTCAGTTGGATTGTTGATAAAGGCTCTCCACATTACTATGCCTCCGTATGGACGAAGGGCACGAGCAAGGAGGTTGGCTCCATCGGCATGAGTGCGACCAAAATCCATAGGTCCAGGCTGTCCTTCACTGTTGGCTTTCACGAGGAATCCACCGAAGTCTGGTATGAGGCTATAGATTTCCTTAGCTTTGTTCTTCCACCATGTCTGCACTCCCTTGTCCATAGGGTCAGCCGTCTTGAGACCACCCACAACCACAGGACTGGAGAAGTTTACCGCAAGATATACCTTAATACCGTATGGGCGAAGGACATCTGCATACTGTTTTGCCATGCGAAGCACCTCACTTGTTAGCATCTTTGGCGAAGCATTAACATTGTTAAGAACTGCTCCGTTGATGCCGACCGATGCATTTGCACGAGCGTATGTGGAATTGTTGAGCGGATTGTTGCGAATATCTGCTATATCGTTCTCACCGAGTGACTTAGGAAATCCTTTCACATTCCAGAAGATGCTTTTGCCAGCATATCCTCGTTCGCTGTTTCCATCAAGGTTATCCCAATGGTTGAGCAGACGAATATCGTGGAATGGGCTATCTGACATAGTGAAATCATGAGTTGTGCTACCCATTGCCTGCAACTGAAGCAATCGGTATGTGCCATAGAGCAATCCAATTTCTGAAGGTGAAGAGATAGTTACTTTGCCACCCTTGTTACTGATGCTGAACGCATCTCGCTTCATTCCTTTAGTGCCGTTGGTCTGCAAGGTGACATGACCTCCAGTCCATCCCTCATTGAGTTCCTTGAGGATAATATCGGTCGTAGGTGTTTGTTTCACTCTAAGAGTGATGTCCGCTTGTTCCTTCACAGCCTTGTTGAGCCATAGTCCAGAGCCATCATCAGCATGTAGTGTAGTGCCATACCCCAAAATGGAAATAGCCACAAGCACGAATTTGATTAGTTTCTTTCCAAACATAGTATTTATTCCTCATTAATTATTAAAATTTCATTTCCGTGCTGGTCAATGCCAAGCACATCAGGTATTCTATCTCCAATATTCATAATAATATTGAACAACTTCTGAGATAATTATTTTTATTTAGGATCGTTCAGCACATACATCACTTTCCATACTTATTAGCCATATTTCTGTAAAACTCCTGCATTACATAGAAAGCCTTCTTCTTCTCGCCTGCAGAAGATATGAGTCCTTTTCTGTTGAAGAAGTCTTGCACATCTGGCAGAGGACGGCGAGGGGAACGGAAGTCAACGAGAATCCAAGGAGTGAGTCCTGAAAGACCATCAATCTTTGACAGCATCTTCAAGTTCTCACGATAGATATTCTCCTGATTCTCTTCTGTGAAACGGTCGTATATGCCTCCATGCTTGCCCTTGAGTGCACCACCACCAAACTCACTCACGATGACTGGCTTGTCGTATGGAATCTCCCAAGTCATCTTGGCAGCATCGTTTGGATCACGATACCAACCGATGTACTCGTTGAAACTGATTACATCAACATGGGTGTTCAGATTATCCTGAAGACGATTGACATAGTTCGATGCAGAAGTTACCTCCATTGCCATACTTATCAGTCGGCTGTTGTCCAAAGAACGTGCGTATGTGGCGAGATTGCCAAGGAATTTGTCACGTGAAGCACTATGAGGAGTCTCATTGGCAATAGACCAGATGATGACTGAGGCACGATTGTGGTCTCGTCTTATCATATCGTGCAACTGATGCTGTGCATTATTGTAAGTATCAGGATTATCCCAAGAGATAGTCCAATAAACAGGTATCTCGCTCCATACCATGATGCCAAGTCTTTCAGCTTCACGAGTGGCAAGTTCGTTGTGAGGGTAGTGGGCAAGTCGAACGAAGTTGCAACCCATTTCCTTTGCCCAAGAAAGGGTAGTGCGGGCATCTTCTGTTGTATGTGCTCTTCCTTGGCGGAACGGTGCCTCTTCGTGTATGCTTACTCCGCGAAGGAATACAGGTTTGCCGTTGAGCAGAATTTGTTTGCCACGAGTCTCTATGGTGCGGAATCCCATACAATCCTTGACGGTCGAATTGCCTGTCTTCCATTCTATGTCGTACTGTTTAGGATTTTCAGGCGACCACAACTGAGGTTTTGCCTTTATGCTTGTCGAGACACAACCCTCAGCATCAGTAATGAGAGTCTTGTTAACCTTGAGTTCTGGAATAGAGAGAGTAATGGCAACACCAGCCTTCTTGTTGTTCATTCTTGCTGACACATCAATCTTTGTGCGGTCCTTACGATCGAGTTGCAATGTATAGTCCTCGATGTATGAATCCTCAACCTGAGCAATAATAACATCTCGTGTGATACCGCCATAGTTCCACCAGTCGAAGATGTCAGTCGGTATGTTGTCACGATGTCTCTTGTTGTCAACCTTCACAACAAGGTGGTTTTCTCCTTTATTAATAATGTCTGTTACATCATAGTTGAATGCTGTGAATCCACCAACATGTCTGCCCAATTTCTTGCCGTTCAGATATACTACAGCCTCGTAGTTCACAGCACCGAAATAAAGGATAGACTTCATTCCCTCCTTTGGAATATAGTCGAAACTGCGCTTGAACCATACTGTTCCTTCATAGAATAAGAGTCGTTCGTCCTGTGTATTCCAGTCTCCTGGTATGTCCATCTGCTCACTTGTATCAAAGTTATATTCCACCAGTTCCGTTGCGTTCTTTGCCTTTTGATTGCGGAAGAAACCATTAGAGAACTCATTATGTCGGTAATCATAGAAACCAATCTCCTGCTGGTCTATGATATATCTCCACTTGCCGTTGAGCATTTGGTGTTCTCGTCCGTAGATGTTATGGAGCAATGGAATTTCGTTTGCCATAGTAACTATGGCACATAGCATAAGAGCTGTAAGGGATATAATTCTTTTCATAGCTTATAAATAAATAGATGTGCAAATATAGTGAAAAATAATAGTTTTTACATATATTTGTGTTAAATCTTACAGAAGACCTTTTAATTATTTAAGATTTTGATTAAATTTGCATACAAAATCAACATAAATAACTGCTTAAAATATGACTTCAAAAATAAAACATAATGCTTCAGTACTTGCATTTTTATGCTTAGCTATTTGTTCTCTTTTACTTTCTTGTACTTCAAATAAAGGTAATGAAATTCCGACTATTGATGAATTTGAATATACATCTGTAGTATTCGACGAACCGTCAATAGCCATTTTAACAGACTATGCCAAGGCTAACAATCCCTGGAACGCAACAGACGACATTACATATAGCTGTAACCACATGACAATACATCACTATCTGCATGAGGACAGCATAGGCGCCTGGGATTGGTGTGTGGAGCACATAGGCGACACTATTGACCTGCGTGCAACAACAGTCGGATACACCGACCATTGTTTTGCAATGGAAATTGAAACAGACATCCCAGTCACTTCCGGTGTTCCTCACACAACCCTGATTGTAAACAACACCAATGGAGGTGAAGCATGGGAAAGCAAACTTATTGAAAACTGGAAACCACTTGACAAAGAGATAAAACTCAGAGGCGTAGTTACTTTCCACCGAAGAAAATAATCCTTCCGTTTTCATGAACATTTTACACACCCTAAGCATATACCATAATGGGTATTATGTTAAATAGAACAATACGCAAAACTTAACATTACGTTATTAAAACTATATATGACTGATGCTGGGTATCTATGCTCAAGGAATGGATAAGCAGGGATATGCAGACTTCGATTGGTTCGAATATGTAACGAGATAAGGTCCACTGGAGTGGATATGGAGAATGCTGACCTATGGTAAACGATTACCATTTATCATTAGTTCACACATTTAGTTAGGATAAAAATGAAACAACTCTATAAAATATCATCATTCATAGCAGCCAACATCACTATTGTCGTGCTGTTGGTAACGGCATTGGCACTATTTGTACCAAAGTCGTTTGACTGGACCAGCACCTCAAGCATCACACCTATGCTCGGCGTGGTGATGTTCGGAATGGGATTGACACTCAAACCAAGCGATTTCAAACCAGTTCTGATGCGTCCCAAGGACATCATTATAGGTGAATTGGCACAGTTCATCGTAATGCCATTGGTTGCTTGGTTATTGTGCAAATTGCTACAACTACCTACCGAACTTGCCCTTGGAGTCATTCTTGTAGGATGCTGTCCTGGCGGTACGGCGAGCAATGTCATTTGCTACCTTGCAAAAGGCGACATTGCACTGAGCGTAGCCATGACAGGAGTATCTACCCTACTCGCTCCTTTTGTCACACCAGCATTGGTCTTTTTGCTTGCAGGAAAAGAAGTAGCTGTTGATATGGTCGGTATGTTTATGAGCATAGTACAAGTGGTTATCATTCCCATTATCTTGGGATTGGCAGTTAACAAGTACCTGAGCAAATTTACCGAAAAGGTGACTCCATTCTTGCCTATGGTTTCCACACTTGCCATTGCTGCTATCATCGGTATCATCGTGTCGCACAACGCTGCCAATATCCTGTCATGCAGTTTATTGGTTGGCATTGCAGTCATACTTCATAACATTCTCGGATTGGTGCTTGGTTATGTAGCAGGTAAATTGTTAGGACTGCCACACGACAAACGAACTGCCATCTCCATCGAGGTGGGTATGCAGAACTCAGGTCTTGCCACATCGCTTGCTGCCACACATTTTGCCATGTTCCCTCTCGCAGCAGTGCCAGGAGCCATTTTCTCCACATGGCATAATTTCTCGGGAAGCATAGCAGCATCTATTTTTAGAAAAATGAATAAAGAATGAATTGATTTATAACTGCTCTTCATCGTCTCAGCCGTACTTGGACTTTGCAACAATGCATACACCGTAACGATTAAGGTAGTAAAAAATACGAAATACAAAAACTCATGAACAAACGTGCGATCATAATGGGAGCCACATCAGGACTTGGCAAGGGTGTGGCGTTAGGACTTCTGAAAGAGGGTTACACTATTGGTGTGGCTGGACGCAGAAGCGAAGAACTGGAGAAGATAAAGGCTCTTTCTCCTGATAATGTATTCACCAAGGTGATTGATGTGACTGCTGAGAATGCACCAAGTCTCCTTCTGGAACTCATCAGCGAGATGGGAGGCATGGACTTGTACTTCCATAGTTCAGGCTATGGAAAACAGAACATGGCTCTTGATGTGGAGATTGAGAAGCAGACAGTACTGACTAACACTTACGGTTTCACGCAAATGGTTGACACCGTATTCAATTACTATAAAGCAGAGGGTAAGAGCGGACGCATTGCCGTTATATCCAGTGTTGCAGGAACTAAAGGACTTGGTGCTGCACCCTCCTACTCTTCCACCAAACGCTTCGACTGGACATACATCGAAGCACTCTCTCAGTTGGCACACATGCAGAAACTTGACATCAAGTTCACCGATATACGTCCAGGATTCGTAGCGACCGACTTCATCGCAGGCAGCAACTTCCCATTGCAGATGACTACAGAGTATGCCGTAAAGCATATCTTGAAAGCCGTCTTTGCAGGCAAGCGAAAGGCAACCATCGACTGGAAATACAAAATCGTATGTTTCTTTTGGCGATTGCTCCCCTCTTGCTTGTGGGAACAAATGAGAATAACAAGTTAATCAGGTAACTATTACAAGAAAAACTTATATGACTGAATTTTGTAAATCTATAAGTGCATTATAGAACTCTGGGAAACGTTCTTCCAACGCAACAGGTCTTCCTGTTCTATCAAGAAAACAATGAAGAGAAGTACCTGTGCAGACAACTTTCCCGTTGACAGACATATTGTAGGCGAACTTAGTTTTTAACTTACTTAGTTCTGCAACAGAAATCTCCACATCGATAACATCGGGAAAAGTTGTAGGACGCTTATAGTCGCACGTTACACCCATCACCGGCGAAAATATACCTGCCTCTTCCATACGTTCATATCCAAAGCCCATTTGCTCCATAGCATCGATTCGTGTTTCTTCCATTATACGGATATAGTTGGAATGATGTGTAACTCCTTGTTTGTCTGTTTCGTAATATTGCACTTTATGCTGATATTTCATAACTATTAGTTTTTCTTATGTAAACGTGTTAATTAATATTGATTTTACTTGCTTAAACTCCATCCATGCTCTGCGTGGTATATCATCTGCTTTGTCATGCCTCCATCAATACAGATGTTCTCACCAGTGATGAAACCCGCCTTGTCGGAGCAAAGGAATAGTACCATATTGGCAATGTCGAGAGGATTGCCAACGCGTCCTACTGGTTGCTGTGTGGCATCAGGACCTTCATACACAGTGTAGTCGGTATCAATCCACCCTGGTGAGATGGAGTTGACACGAGCTTTGCCCGCAAGACTTACTGCCAGAGCATGTGTGAGTGCAGCTATTCCTCCCTTTGCTGCTGTGTAACTCTCCGTCTGAGGCATACTCATTCGGTCGCGTGATGAGGAGATATTCACTATTGAAGCTCCCTCAGCGAGATTATCCTTCAAGCATTTAACCATATAAAATGGAGCCGTTACGCCCACACTAAGTGCATACTGAAACTCCTCGTAAGTGCATTCATCTATGCCCTTCATCAATGGCAGAGCATTGTTGATGATATAATCGACATGGCCATACATGTCAACAACCCATTTGCAGAACTCCTCGATTGTATCTTTGTTTGACAAGTCGCCAACAAAGTGTTCGCCCTCTTGCTTGTCTATGATACATACCTGAGCTCCTTCTTTGCGGAACTCCTCCGCAATGCACTTGCCGATGCCCTGTGCACCACCGGTTATTATGACTACTTTATCTTTGAACTGCATAATTCGTTTTGAGTTTGAGTTAATTTTCTAAAGACAGAAGCCGCTATGCTTCCCGAGAAATTATGCCATGTGGAGAAGATGGCTCCCGGCACTGCTGCGAGTGGAAACATGGCAAAGTGGGTGGCGGCAAGCGATGTGGCTAGGCCCGAGTTCTGCATGCCTACCTCGATGGAGATGGCCGTTCGCTTGTCGTGTGGCAAACCTGATAACCTGCCTGCTGCATAGCCAAGGGTAAGCCCTAAAACGTTGTGCAGGATGACGGCAACGCCAACCAATAGGCTGCAAGACAGGATATTGGCAGAGTTATGCGA
>CALBJW010000190.1 GCA_937893145.1 uncultured Prevotellaceae bacterium
CATCAGGTCGTCTTCTCGCTGAAGTGGCAGGAGGACTACACCGGCGTGCCGTACCCCTTCCAGAAGTATGACCTCGTCATCCTTGATCCACCAGCTTTTGCCAAGCATAAGGATGCTCTCCGTCATGCTCTGAAGGGCTATACCAAGATCAATCAGAAAGCATTTGAGAAGATCCAGCCCGGAGGAATTCTCTTTACATTCTCATGCTCGCAGGCAGTCAACAAAGATCAGTTCCGCTTAGCCGTCTTCACAGCTGCAGCACAAGCTCATCGCAAGGTTCGCATCCTTCATCAGTTGCATCAACCTGCCGACCACCCTATCAACATTTATCACCCAGAAGGTGAATATTTGAAAGGACTTGTACTTTATGTTGAATAAAACAATAAGAAAACGCCTCAGTTTAGTTAAAAAAACTTAAACTGAGGCATTTTGTCTATATATATTATATGTATATTAATAAAAATACGTACCTTTGCAATGTGTTTTTCATGGTATTAGATTTATTTTAAGGTTAGTAAAGATTGCTTGTCGTGATGATAAGCAATTTTTTTTACGCTTTACTGAGCAATCAGTAAAGCGTAATTTGTTTAAATCGAATAACAACAGAAAAGCACTCTTCTGCACAAGATTTTCACTCATCACCACCATTTTGGGCTTATTACCCTTGTAATCAACCTATTAAAGCAAAAATCATCACCATTTTATCACCACTTTATCACCATAATCTCAGGAAGTCCTTTGGACAAGTCCAACGAATGGGAAAATAAGATATACTATCTTATTGCAGAAGATATACTATCTTATTCGATAAGATATACTATCTTATTTCAAACACATGCGGTCGTGTTAGTTCAAACGTGCAGAGAAAATTTCTGATAAACACGTGAAAGGAGCGAAATAGACTTCATTATGCGGGAATTTACAAATATAATTTGTATCTTTGCAAAAATTATATAGATATGGTATTAATTATATAGATATGACACTAATCATATAGATACGGCAATTAATTTTTATAGATATAGCATCAATTATATAGATACGACAACTAAATATATAGATATGGCTTTAGATACAAGCAATATGTTGAGTAAGAACGTGGTTCTTATCGACGCAAGTTATATAGACAAGGTGGCATCCGACTTTGCTTTGAACTTCGGTCGAATGCTGATGAGAGATATTCCAAAGGCAGACCTCGCCCTTTGGTTGGACTGTGTGGCACTTGATGGTGGCATCGAACCTGGAGAAAACGACATACAGGTTATCTTCATCTATAACGACGAGATGCTCAAGAACTTTGCACCATCGAACCTGAAGGACGAGATTGATAATAAGGCTTTCAAGGACAACCTTGGCGAGTTCACTATGGAGGCGTACAAGGTAGCCAATGATGTGACAAACATTGGAGAGCAGTTTACAGAAACACTTCGTGTACTCGTCGATGCAGAAAACGTGGAGAACATCCTCGCCATTCCTGACATGGAAGCATACGGAGAGATGGCGAAGCAAGTGCTCAGCAAGAACGAGAAGAAACAAGTTACGCTCTACTCCATCCAACCACAAAGTGGTAAGGGATTCGACCTGCAGCAGTTAGGATTCTCCGTTGTTCACGCTCTCGGTATTAGTAGTGAAGAACTTCAAGCATAACACAATAACAAACACATAAAACACATAAACGATATGGAAACATTTCTCCGAGTAATAGAAGAAATTAGTGGTATTGTATGGGGATGGCCAATGATTATCCTCTTGTTGGGTACACATATATTCTTGACAATCAAGCTGAAGTTCCCACAACGAAAGATATTCACAGCCGTCAAGCTATCAGTAAAGAAAGACAAGGACTCGACTGGAGACGTGAGCCAGTTTGCAGCACTTGCAACATCACTCGCCGCAACAATCGGAACTGGTAACATTATCGGTGTGGCAACAGCAGTCAGTCTTGGCGGTCCTGGTGCCGTGCTATGGTGCTGGTTGACAGGTGTATTTGGTATCGCAACAAAATACAGCGAAGGTCTGCTTGCCATCAAGTATCGCCAGAAGACAGCAGACGGAAACATGCTCGGCGGTCCGATGTACGCTTTGGAAAAGGGACTCGGACAGAGATGGTTGGGTGTTGTGTTCTGCGTATTCGCAGCTATTGCAGCATTTGGTATTGGTAACACCGTGCAGGCAAACGCCATTAGCGAGAACTTATCACTTGTGTGTCAAGGGTTTGCAGAACCAGACACCACAAAGATGATAACAGGATTCACACTTGCAGCAATAGTAGGTTTCGTGATTATTGGCGGTGTGAAGAGCATAGCAAACTGGTGTACAGCCCTCGTACCTTTGATGGCATTGCTCTACGTCGTAGGATGTGTGTACATCCTTGTCATCAACGGAAGTTATATTGGTCAGGCATTCACACTCATCTTCAACGAAGCATTCTCGACAAAGGCTGTGACTGGTGGTACTGCAGGAACCGTACTCATGGTAGCAGCACGCTATGGTATTGCTCGTGGCCTCTTCTCGAATGAGTCGGGTATGGGTTCGGCTCCTATCGTTGCAGCAGCAGCACAGACACGAAACCCTGTACGTCAAGCACTTGTGTCAAGTACAGGTACATTCTGGGATACAGTCGTGATATGTGCTATCACAGGACTTGTCATCGTGACAAGCATCATTGCCAACCCAGATATTAGTCAGGAAGATGGTGGTATGCTCACAAAGAAAGCATTCGGTATGATACCAGTCGTAGGAACACCAATCCTCACATTTGGCATCATCACTTTTGCCTTCTCCACAATCCTCGGTTGGAGTTACTACGGTGAACGTGCTATGGAATACCTTGCAGGCAAGAAGAGCATCATCTTCTACCGTGTCATCTGGATTCTGTTGATTTATGCAGGTTCAACAATGAGCCTAAGTCTTGTATGGAACCTTGCCGACATTATGAATGCCTTGATGGCAATTCCAAACCTCATTTCTCTTCTCTTCCTCTCGGGTGTAATAGCAAGAGAGACACAGCATTACCTCTGGGAAAAGAATCTGGATGAGGACATGAATGAAAACGATTTTTAAGAAACTTCGATAACCCCAGTTCGTTATGATAGAAGACCTTTGTGTGATAATGTTGACAGCGGGCATCACAAGCTTGCTCTTCAAACTGTTCAAGCAACCAGTCGTGTTGGGATACATCGTGGCAGGTATGCTTGTGGGACCTCACATGCTTGGAGAATCGTGGATTTCAAACGAGCAAAGTGTTGACACATGGGGAGAAATTGGTGTGCTCTTCCTTCTTTTTTCCTTAGGACTTGAGTTCAGTTTTAAGAAGTTGATACAGGTAGGAAGCACAGCCGTCATAGGAGCAGGTGTGATTGTTGTGGGCATGATGACATCGGGATTCCTTGTTGGAAAAGCATTCGGATGGTCAGACATGAACGCACTATTCCTTGGTGGAATGCTCTGTATGTCGTCCACAACCATAGTGTTCAAGGCAATAGAAGACAGCGGATTGCGTTCGCACAAATTCGCAAAGGTATGTTTCGGAATACTCATCGTAGAAGACCTCTTTGCTGTTGTGCTGATGGTGCTGCTCACTTCCATCGCCGTGAAGAACACGTTTGAAGGAGGCGAGATGCTGATGCAGGTGGGAAAACTGGTTGGTTACCTCGTAGCGTGGTTTGTGATTGGCATTCTGATTATTCCAAGTTTCCTGAAGAGATTCAAGAGTCATCTGAACGATGAGACACTTACCATCTTCTCTATCGGACTTTGCTTGGGCATGGTGCTCCTTGCCGTAAACGCAGGATTCAGTAGTGCATTAGGAGCATTTGTAATGGGTAGCGTTTTGGCTGAAACTGTTGAAGCAGAGAAGATTGAACATCTTGTACAACCTGTAAAGAATATCTTCGGAAGTATTTTCTTCGTGTCTGTGGGCATGATGATTGATCCAAACCTATTGGTAAGATATTGGTTGCCAATTACCATTATAACCTTTGTGGTCATCATTGGACAAATCTTCTTTGCATCATTAGGAACACTCCTCTCGGGACAGTCCTTGAGAGTGTCGCTCCAGACTGGTTTCTCGTTGGTGCAGATAGGTGAATTTGCGTTCATCATAGCTTCGCTCGGCCAAAAACTTGAAGTGACAGACGATAGTCTCTACCCTATTGTTGTGGCAGTTTCGGTCATCACGACCTTCCTCACTCCATACATCATGCGACTTGCCTACCCTACTCTCGACTTCTGCAATAGGCACATGAACAGCGAGATGAAGTACCTCCTCGACAAGTATGCGGAGGCACGCAACAGCAAGAGCAACCAGAGCGTGTGGTTGAAGAAGATAGGTCGAGAGATAATGAGATATATTGTTTCGCTTCCTGTACTCAAACTCATTTTCAGCAAGTTCACTAATAACCTTTACGCACGCGAGAAGTTGGCTGAAGAAATGAAGACCATCAACAGTTCGTATGTGAACACACTTATGAGTCTTGATATTCACATCTCCGAATTTCTCATTCCGTTCAATTCTAAGTTCTGCGGAAAGACATTAAAGGAACTGAGCATTCGAAGCCAAACTGGTGCTGCTGTTGTGGGAATAATTCGTGGCGAGATAACCATCAACATACCTGGTGGAGAACGTCATGTATATCCACATGACAAACTTGTTGTGGCGGGAACAGACGTGCAGATGGAAGCATTCCAGAAGATGCTCGATGGTAGCATCGAAGAGAAAAAGGCGGCAAACAGGTCGAATTCAAAACTTATACTTGACAATCTCATAGTCACGAGCGATTCGCCGTTTATTGGAAAGGACCTGATTTCTTCGGGCATTCGAGACAAAGCAAAGTGTTCGGTTATGGGAATTGTCAGAGCAAGCGAGGACATATACATGAATCCAGACCCAAGAATGGTTATCCAAGAGGAAGACATCATCATTCTTGTTGGAGAAAAAGAGAGAATCAATATGCTGAAGACACAGAAATAGTCTGCTCAGACAGGCGATTTTGACCGTTAACAATAGAAAAAAGGTGTAGGTGATATAATAAAAAGACCTACACCTTATACAAATACTTTACGCCTAATTATCATGAATAAACAATCATACAACATATCATATTATTCGCAAGAACTCGCAGACTTATGGAATGAGAACGGTACTGCCATTAAGGATAAATATGTAGAGTTGTATCGCATTTTCAACGAAATATTGGCAGAAGGAACTGCGAACAATAAGATAGAATTTGCAAGTCCTTTTGCTCGTTTTACATATATTTCGCAGCAGAAAGGGCTTAGTCGCACTCTCAACGCCCAGATAAACGGCATGAGAAGCCGATGCAAGGACATGAAGAAGATGACTGAAGTCGACGCAAACAGATGTTTTCCGTATGATGTGAAGAGTGTGGTTGAACTTTTGCTTGCTCTTTGTGGAGAGGAGAACGAGAAGAACGAACTGAAGACTTTGTATGGGAAAATGCCTGCTGGCAACATTACCGAAAGGAGAGGAAAGGTTGAGAAGGAAGTTGTCAGAGTGAGCGTAACTGATTGGGACGAGAACTTCATATATGGAGAAACAGACGATAGCACACAGGATGAACCCATCAAGATATGTGTTAACGATGACAAAAACTACTATGGCGATTGGTCATACATCATTAAGTTGCTCGAAGTAGGAAAGCAGAATGGTTTTGAAGAAGGTGTACAGCTAAACCTTATTCGCCCACGATTTCTGGAAGGAGTACACTATCCTGAAATCATTATCTACCAACCAGATTTCTTGATTGACATTTCGAGTATTGCCTCTTGTTTTGAACAATATGGAGTGAGTCCGTATATGCATCTTCTTGCCAAGCTGAAAGAGAATGTGAGTTCAAAGGCTATACTGCTCGGTAACTTTGCAAGTCAGATGCTGGACGAGGAGGTGAATGGCGTTGGAGACAAGATTGAATATAGCGATAGCATCATGACTTTCTTCCGACACAACGCCATGAAGGTTGTGGCTTGTAAGGATGATATGAGTTCGTTCCATAAGGAAGCACAAGAACAACAAACGAACATCAGACACATTGTGAACACAGCACTTGAAGAGGACAATATGTTGGACTTGGACAAAGTGTTGCTCGAACCATCGTTTTTCTGCGAAACACTTGGCATTCAAGGACGTATGGACCTCTTGCATAGCGACTACAAGGTGTTGATGGAGCAAAAGTCAGGAAAGCGAGACTTCTTTACGAATGGACATGTTGAAAAGCATTATGTGCAGGTTCTGCTCTATATGGCCCTACTCCACTACTCCTTCAATATGCACAACGACGAGATATCTTGTTTTCTCCTTTATTCCAAATATGCGAATGGATTGCTGAAGGAGAGTCCTGCTCCACAACTACTTTTCGAGGCATTAAAGATAAGAAACCAGATAACTATCAACGAATTTCTCTTTGCTAATGGAGGAATAAAGGCTTTGGACAAGTTGACTCCAGAGCATATTCACACACGAAAGAAGGAGAATGACAAGTTGTGGAATGTATATAAATATCCAGAGATAAAGGAACAACTGGACACAATACAGCATGCCACTCCTTTGGAACGAGCTTATTTCTATAGGATGTTCCAGTTTGTTGAGAAGGAACATGTTCTTTCCAAGTGTGGAACAGCCCAACGCGAGGGAAGTGGAATGGCATCTATCTGGAACAGCACGATTGAAGAGAAGAAACTTGCTGGTAATATCTTTGATGAACTCGTCATTATTGATAACGACAAACTTGTCGAAGATGCAAAGGGAGAAGGCATAACAGCCATCACTCTTCGCATTCCTATGACAGAGGATGATTATCTTCCGAACTTCCGTATTGGAGACATTGTCATTCTGTACAAATATAAAAAGGACGAGACTCCAGATGTAAGAAAAGGCATCGTGTTCCGCACAAATATAGAAGAAATTAAGGATGACAAGATTACGGTTCGACTACGTGCTCCGCAGAAGAATGCCGTTGTGTTCCAACAAGATGAGGACACACTATGGGCTATTGAACATGACTTCATGGAGTCGTCATTCTCTTCGCTTTATCGTTCATTGTTTGCCTTGCTTAAGTCAAGACCAAACCGCCGTTCACTAATCTTGGGACAAAGGAAACCCGAAGCTGACAAGAGAGTTGAACTTCACAATGACTACAGCATGGGAGGCAAGTCACCTATGTTCAACGAACTTGTGCTGAAGGCTATGCAAGCACAGGACTACTTCATAGTTATTGGCCCTCCAGGAACAGGAAAGACATCTTTCGGTATGCTGAACATATTGAAGGAAACGCTCACTTATCCAGATAATTCAGCTTTGTTGCTTTCATACACCAATAGAGCTGTGGATGAGATATGCAGCAAACTCGTGAAGGACGGAATAGATTTCATTCGTATTGGCTCAGAACTTTCTTGTCCTGACGCTTACAAAGACTATTTGCTTGAAAACAAAATAAGCAAATGCTCCAATGCAAAGGAAATTAAGGACATGCTCATCAGCACGAGAGTGTTTGCAAGTACAACAACCTCGTTGACTTCACATAATGAGATATTCGCCTTGAAACAGTTCTCACTTGCCATCATAGACGAAGCATCGCAGATTCTCGAACCACACCTTATGGGCATATTGACTGCCAAACATGAGGAAAGAAGTGCTATCAAGAAGTTTGTGTTTATTGGTGACCACAAGCAATTACCTGCTGTGGTTCAGCAATCGGAAGAGGATTCAGCAGTTGACGATCCACTCTTGAATGGTATTGGACTAACAGATTGTCGCAACTCCCTGTTTGAACGACTGCTCCGTTTGCAGGAAGACGACACATTTGTGTTCAGACTGAACCGCCAAGGCAGAATGCACGATGAAGTGGCGTTATTCCCAAGACAGTTCTTCTACGAAGACAATCTTGGCACAGTTCCTATGGAACATCAGCACAAAGAGTTGGCTTTCAAAGAATATGACGAGGAAGGGTATGAGAAACTATTGGCAACCCATAGAACACTTTTCGTGGACATCACTACAAAGGACAAGCAGATTGTTTCGTACAAGGTGAATCAATCTGAGGCAGAAAATATTGCCAATATCGCATATTCCGTTTGGAACCTATACAAGAAAAATGAAAGATTGTTCGACTCCAATAGCACTATCGGCATTATTGTTCCTTATCGCCACCAGATTGCTACGGTTAGACATGAGATTGACAAATATGGTATTGAGGAACTTCATAGTATAACTATTGATACTGTAGAGCGTTATCAAGGAAGCGAACGCGATGTCATCATCTATGGATTTACCGTTCAACGCCCATTCCAACTTGATTTCCTTACCAATAATGTGTTTGTGGAAAACGGTAAACTCATCGACCGCAAACTTAATGTTGCCATGACTCGTGCCAGAGAACAGATGGTGATGGTTGGAAACACCAAACTCCTTGAAAGAAACATCATCTTCAAGCAGTTGATAGACTACATGAAGGAACGGGGCGACTTGGTATAGTCATACTACAGCCTTTGACACACAAATATTACAAATATTACAAAACAAAAAGGAAGTCATTTCTGACTTCCTTCTTTGTTGCGGAGAGAGAGGGATTCGAACCCCCGGTACCTTGCAGTACGCCGGTTTTCAAGACCGGTGCATTCGACCACTCTGCCATCTCTCCAAACATCCTTTGATTGATGTCTAAATGTACGCCCTCAGGGGCTCGAACCCTGGACCCATTGATTAAGAGTCAATTGCTC
>CALBJW010000191.1 GCA_937893145.1 uncultured Prevotellaceae bacterium
AACGTCGTGAGACAGTTCGGTCTCTATCTATCGTGGGCGCATGAGATTTGCGCGGCTCTGGCACTAGTACGAGAGGACCGTGCCGGACTGACCTCTGGTCTGCCAGTTGTGCCGCCAGGTGCACCGCTGGGTATCTAAGTCGGGATCGGATAAGCGCTGAAGGCATCTAAGCGCGAAGCCGGCCGCAAGATGAGATCTCACAGGGTCGTCAAAGACTATGACGTTGATAGGGTGCAGGTGTACAGGTGGTGACGCCACAGCCGAGCACTACTAATAGCCCGTCAGCTTTGCCTGGATGAAGGCATATACGCTGGAGTGAGTTGACAAGTAGAAAGAAGATCGCTCCTCCTTCTTCTCTTTCCAGAATAGTCAGGTGTCCCGGAGCGTCCGGATTGTCCGGAATTGCCGGAGATGGCTGTCAGAGACATATTCAGGTGGCTTTAGCCTTGGGGTTCCACCTCTTCCCATCCCGAACAGAGAAGTTAAGCCCAAGCGCGCCGATGGTACTGCACCGCAATGTGGGAGAGTAGGTCGCCGCCTCCTTTTAAGGGGAGCACTTTCAGAAGAAATTCCGAAAGTGCTCCTTTTTTGTGTTCATATATTTGTTTGCTATTCATAAAAATGTTACCTTTGTGGCAAACTAATTAATTATGTATATTTACTTGCATGAGATTATGAACAAGTCATTTATTTTAAGTTTACAATTCTTTTTTGTTTCATTGTTTTGTTTTGCACAAAACGCAGAAGAAAGTGATACTTTGACCTCTTTACATCCAGAGTATCAGTCATCGTTGCCTATTGGTTTTGAAGTTCCTAATTTTGTTGCTTCGGATACAATAGGAAATAAGATTAGTCTTTCGTCTTATAAAGGAAAGTATGTTGTACTGGATTTCTGGGCTACCTGGTGTGGTGATTGCAGAAGAGAGATTCCTGCTCTTAAAGTTTTGTATAATGACTTTAAGGACAAGAATGTTAATGGTACTCCTATTGAATGGTTGAGTTTTAGTTTCGATACCAATGAAGAGTCTTGGAAGAATGTGATGAAGAAAGAAAAGTTTGCATGGAAGCAAGTTTCTAATCTGAAATCCACTCGTGAAGATGAGACTTTCAAAGCTTATCAATTGCATTGGATACCAGCTTTCCTTATTATTGATCCTGATGGAAAACTTGTTTCAACGGCAATTACTGCATCTGCATTGCGTAAGAATTTGAATGACTTGACTATTCCTTATACAAAAGAAGTTTTCAATCTATGGCCCAATGGTGCTCCTACAAGTAATGGAATTACAAATCCAGAAGAAGACCACGGACCTTTTGTTCAAAATGTAACTCAACCAGTTTTGACAGTATATAAGGCAAAGAATCCTAATGGGCTTGCTGTACTCGCATGTCCTGGAGGAAGTTATTTGCAGGTATGGCAAGGTACAGAAGGACATAACCTTGCAGAATGGTACACAGAGCAGGGCATTACTTATGCCGTATTAAAGTATCGTCTTCCAAATGGACATAAAGAAGTACCATTGGATGACGTTCATGAGGCAATGAGAGTAATGAAGGAAAATCAGAATAGATATGCATTCACACAACTTGGTATTCAGGGTTGTTCTGCAGGTGGACATCTTGCTTCCACTGCTGCAACACATTACGCAAGTCCTGAAGAGAGACCTGATTTCCAAATTCTTTTCTATCCAGTTATTTCATTTGATCCAAAAATAACACACATGCTTTCGCGTGAGGATTTAATTGGAAAAAATGCAAACAAGAAAGACGTCTTGTTGTATAGTAATGAAAAGCAGGTGACACATGATACACCGCCGGCTTTCATCATGGCAAGTAGTGATGATGGACTTGTTCCTGTTGCCAATAGTGTAACTTATTACAATGCTCTTGTCGCCAATAATGTATCTGCAGCGATGCATCTCTACCCAACAGGTGGACATGGTTGGTGTGGCAATGAGAGGTTCCCTTACCGTGAACAGTGGATGGGTGAGTTGAAGAAATGGTTGAGTATGCTTATTTCCAAATGAAATGTCAGTGTTGGAAAGCGAATTGTGAATAATATGTAAAGGTTTGTCATAAATAATGCTTAACTTTGCAGTGAGTTTGAGGACTAAGATATTAAGTGGTTACATTGCAATGTAGTAAAGTCCAAAAAACAAACTAAAAGAATTGCAGACAGAAAAAATAACAGAATTGATATAACAACAGATTAGATATGAAGTTAAAGTATAATTTCCATTTCCAGCCAGTAGGACGTACATTTGTAGGTGTTGCTGTAGGAGAAGATGCTCGTAAGTTTGCAGGAATGATTCAGCTTAATGAGGTTGGTCATGACATCGTAGCTCGTATGACAAGTGAAGTTACTCGTGATAAGATTGTCAAAAGCATCCTTGAAGAGTATGATAGTGATGAGGAAACAGTGGGCAAGTATGTTGATGAAGTTATTGAGTATTTGAATAGTGAGGGTGTGTTGGACGTTTAACCATGAAGAATTGTTTTAAGTTTGCAGACATAATCGTAGGCATCAAGTCAGTATATGACGAAGTACATGAGATGTGTCGTGACTATCTTATGGAAGGTACCGTAATGCCTGAGATGGTGGTTGAAACAACAGATGAAGACATAGCCCTTGAGTCGAAGTTAAGTGATGATGAACGTGCTTTCGAGGGATTGCCTCCATATCAGTTTCCTGCGCCATACCTTGAAAGTCTGGCAGTATATAGAAAGATGGCATCTGTCATGCCTCAGATGGGAGTGATGCTTTTGCATGGAAGTGTTATTAGTGTTGATGGCGAAGGCTATATGTTTACGGCATCAAGTGGCACAGGTAAAAGCACTCATGTTAGATTGTGGCGTGAAAAGTTTGGAGAGCGAGCTGTCATGGTGAATGATGACAAACCTCTTATCCGTGTAAATGGTGGGGAGAAGTCTGATGGTCGTCCATTGATTTATGGAACACCGTGGGACGGTAAGCATCATCTCTCTACAAATATGTCTGTTCCTCTCAAGGCTATCTGTATTTTGGAACGAGGTGCAGAGAACAGTATTGAGCGTATCTCCCCAGACGAGGCATACCCAATGCTGCTTCAGCAAGCGTATCGCCCAAGTAATCCTATGTCATTGATGACAGTTATGCAACTGCTAACAGAACTTGCAGACAATGTAGGTCTTTATCGCTTAAAGTGCAATATGGACAAGGAAGCTGCAGATGTAGCATACGAAGGTATGCAATAGAATCAAAATCAATATTATGAAAACAAAGAGCCAATATCCTCAGTTGAGGGAAACCAAGTTTGTGGAGCTGATGCAGCGCCGCATCTTTAATGTGCTTATTATTGCTAATCCATACGACGCATTCATGTTGGAAGATGATGGTCGTGTGGATGAAAAGATATTCGATGAATATGCAAAACTTGGTCTTCGATTCCCACCACGATTCTTTAAGGCAGGTTCGAAGGAAGAAGCAGAGACACTCATTGAGAAAAACAATTTCGACCTTGTGATTTGTATGCCAGGTACTGGCGACAATAATGTGTTCGACATTGCTCGTGCTTTCAAGAACGAATTCCCAGATGTGCCAATCGTAGTTCTTACACCCTTCTCGCATGGTATCACACGACGTATGGAGAATGAGGACCTCAGTGCATTTGAGTATGTGTTCTGTTGGTTAGGCAACACAGAACTTCTGCTTTCCATCATAAAGTTGATAGAGGATAAGATGAACCTTGAACATGACCTTGGTGCGGGAGTTCAGATGATTCTTGTGGTCGAAGACAGTATTCGATTCTATTCCAGCCTTCTTCCTATATTATACCAGTTCGTGCTTCAGCAGAGTTTGGAGTTTGCTACTGAAGCTCTCAACTCCCAACTCGAAATGCTTCGTATGCGCGGTCGTCCTAAGATTGTGCTTGCTCGTACTTACGAAGAGGCTTGGAATCTTTATTCAAGATATAAAGACAATGTGCTTGGAGTAATTAGCGACTGCCGATTCCCTTTGTATGACACATTCGATGAAGATGAGGTAGATGATGATGAATTGATGGATGATGATGAGATTGAGGCTCGTCTGAAGAATGAGAAAGATGAACTCGCGGGATTCAAGTTGCTCACTGCCATCCGTGGTGTTGATGAATATGTGCCTCTCATCATGGACTCAAGTGAGACCGACAAGAAGGAATATGCGGATAGATGTAGAGCATCGTTCATAGACAAGAACTCGAAGAAACTCAGTCATGACATCAAGAAAGTGTTGACATGTTACTTCGGTTTCGGAGATTTCTTGTTCCGTGATCCTGAGTCGATGAAGATAATCTGTAGGGTGAGAAACCTAAAGGAGTTGCAGGACCAGATATTCACTATCCCTGCGGACTCACTACGCTACCATCTTATGCACAATAATGTGAGCCGTTGGCTCAGTTCACGTGCCATCTTCCCTGTTGCAGAGTTCTTGAAGAAAATCACATGGAAGGTGGAAAGTGATGTGGATGCTCATCGCCAGTACATCTTTGATGCTATTGTTAGTTACCGCAAGATGAAGAATCAGGGCGTTGTTGCAATTTTCCATCGTGACCGTTTCGACTCGTACAGTCAGTTTGCTCGTATCGGTGAAGGTTCGTTGGGAGGCAAGGGTAGAGGTCTTGCATTCCTTGACAATATCATCAAGCGTCGTACAGACCTCAACGACTATTCCAATGCAACAGTAAGCATTCCGAAGACCGTCGTTCTATGTACTGATATCTTCGACCGTTTTATGGAGACAAATGGACTTTATGAGGTGGCACTTACAGACATACCAGATGAAGAGATTCTGAACTATTTCCTTCGTGGCAGATTGCCAGAGAGTCTTGCCGAAGACTTGATGTCATTCATGGATGTAGTGAATGGACCATTGGCAATACGTTCTTCGTCTCTCCTTGAGGATAGCCACTACCAACCATTTGCTGGTATCTATTCCACATACATGATACCTTATGTACCTGACAAGTACATGCGTCTTGAACTCCTTTCCAATGCCATCAAATCCGTGTATGCCAGCGTATTCTATCGAGCATCTAAGGACTACATGGTAGCAACAAGCAATGTTATCGATCAGGAGAAGATGGCTGTGATACTTCAGGAAGTGGTAGGTCAGGACTTCCCAAGTGGATTCTATCCTAACATGTCTGGTGTAGCACGTAGCATCAACTACTATCCTATTGGCGATGAAAAGGCAGAGGAAGGCACAGTGGAATTAGCGCTCGGTCTTGGAAAATACATAGTAGATGGTGGACTCTGCCTTCGTGTATGTCCTCACCATCCAGATAAAGTGCTCCAAACAAGTGAAATGGAGATAGCGCTTCGTGAGACACAGACCAAGTTCTATGCCCTCGACCTCGATGGCACACGATCGAAGGACTTTAAGGTGGACGATGCTTTCAACCTCAAGACAGTCACAGTTCGTGATGCAGACCAAGACGGTTCACTCCAATGGATAGTTAGCACATTCGACCCTTATGATCAATGCATCTACGATGGATTCTACGAAGGAAAGAACCGCAAGATAATATCCTTCTCTGGAGTGTTGCAAAATGGTGTTTTCCCTTTGCCAGAACTTCTTCAGAAGGTGCTTGAGTACGGACAGAAAGAGATGGGACGACCAGTAGAGATAGAGTTTGCAGTGAACCTCCATCCCGACAAGACTGGTGAGTTCTACCTCTTGCAAATTCGTCCAATGGTTGATAACACAATGCAGCTCGATGAGGACATTACCAAGATAGCAGATGAGGAATGCCTTATCCGTAGTCATAATGCCATAGGTCATGGTATCATCGATAACATATTTGATGTTGTCTATGTCAAGACTGATAATTTCTCCGCAAGTTATAATACTGCCATAGCCGACGAGGTGGAACGTATCAATCGTGGATTCCTTCAGCGAGGCGAGAACTATGTTCTTGTTGGTCCAGGCCGTTGGGGAACAAGCGACCCTTGGCTCGGCATACCAGTCAAGTGGCCTAATATATCAGCTGCAAAGGTTATAGTCGAGGCTGCTCTTGAGAACTTCCATGTCGATCCAAGTCAAGGTACACATTTCTTCCAGAACCTTACAAGCATGGGAGCAGGCTATTTCACTGTTAACGACTTCATCGGTGATGGAGTGTACCGACAAGATGTCCTTAACCAGATGCCTGCCGTCGAAGAAACAGAACATGTTCGTCATGTCCGTTTTTCTCATCCTATCGTGATAAAGATAGATGGTATGAAGAAGGAAGGAATTGTGATGATGGGAGAATGATGAAAACACGTCCGCAAGTTTGACCTTAATCTTCCGCAAGATTAAGGTCATTCGACCGCAAGTTTGGGTTCATTCGACCGTATGTTTTCCCTCGTTTTTCCGCAAGTTTTTATTATACTATATTTCAGTATCTTACTCCTTCACTTTCTCCATAGTAAGACTGTCGGTAGTGAAATCAACTACTGCGAGACGATGGGTTACGAAGATGATAGTACAGTCTGCGAAGTGTTGCTTGAGGTTTACGAGGAGCTTGCGCTCAGTTTCCATGTCGAGTGCAGATGTTGCCTCATCGAGCAGGAGTACACGGCAAGGATGAAGCAGGGCTCGAGCTATAGAGATTCTTTGTGCCTGACCTTCTGAGAGACCACCACCTCCTTCACCACACTTTGTGTCGAGTCCATCGGGTAGGTCGAGAACAAAGTCGGCAAGTGCAAGATGGAGTGCTTCCTTCATCTGCTCTGTAGTGGCAAGTGGATTGCCAAAACGGAGGTTCTCGCGGATTGTGCCAGAGAAGAGAGTGTTCCCCTGTGGTATGTACGAGAAGTTGTTGCGGAACGAAGGACTAATATCGTGACTTGTTGATGTGCCATGCTCATCAATACTGTAAATCTCACTTTTACCTTCAGAAGGACTTATGAGTGAGAGCATCATACGGATGAGGGTTGTTTTGCCCGCACCTGTCTCACCAAGTATTGCTGTGAAAGAACCTGGAGTGAAGTCGTGTGAGAAGTTGCGTATTACAGTTCGGCCATTATCAGTATAACTATAAGATATATTTTCGAAGCGAATACCTACACGACCTTCGAGACGCACAGGGATGTTGTGCTCCTCAAGAGGAAGGTCCTCAAGTTCCATGAGACGTTCGCTCGAAGTCATGGAGTTGACAATAGTAGGCAACAAACGAGCCATGTCGAGCAGTGGCTGCTGAATTCGGTTTGTCAGTTGCATGAACGACATGAGGACACCGACCGTGATGGCACCTTCGTACACCTGGAAAAGTGCCATGATGAGTGCGGCAAGGAATGCACCCGAGAATCCGATGCTGACGATGCTCTTCGAGATGATGGAGAATCGTGCTCGACTCTTTATTTGTTTGCGAAGCAGTCCTTGACGCTGTTCAAGACGGTCCACCATAGAGTCGTTGCGTTCAAGCACCTTGATGACCATCTTGTGCTGGATACTCTCCTGTATGATGGATTGGATGGCAGAGTTGCTGTCCTTGATTTTGCGAACTATGCGACGCATCTTGCGGAAGTAGATGCGACTGAGCACAAGAAACACTGGTGATGTGACGACAAGCACTATTGCAAGTGGAGCATCATAGATGTAGAGATATGTGAACGACCAGATGAACTGTGTGGCAACGATAATGGCTGAAGGTAACACTTCTGTCATGAGATTGACAATGTCGCCCACATCACCGAAGAGACGGTTGAGCACATCACCACTGTGGTAGTTGCTGATACCACTCCACTTGCCATCAAGTATGCGTGCAAAGAACTTCTGTTGAATCCTGTTCTGAGTACGCACACCAAGAATAGCAGAAACCCATGTGGCTGCAATACGAAGAAGAAGTTCGACTGCAAAAAGTCCGCCAAGCAGACATGCCAATAACACGATGTCGCCAGCAATCTTGTGGGTGGCAACATCAGTTAAACGACGCACAAGGTCAACACTTGCCATACTGCAGCCCACGAGCAGCAGTCCGATGGTAATGTTGAGGAATGCCTGCAGACGACACCCCTTGTGGTATCGCCACATCCATCGAAGGATGGTCTTTGTAGGATATTTAGTTTTGTTGAATGTCATTATAATCTGTTTTTAATCTCTTAATCCTTCTAAACCCCTTTCACCTTTATCTTATCCTCTTTGGTCTGCTCCCCACATCATCTTCTTGCGAAGTGTAGAGTAGAAGTTCTGTCCTTGTTTTGTTACCACATTGACATGATAAGGTGCTTTGCGTATGCGGAGATGGATGTTGTCCTCGAAACTCTTGCTTCGACCGTCGAGAGAGATAAGGAAACTATGAGATCGACTCTCTACGCATAGTTCTATCTCGCTGTCGTCTGTCACTACAAGTGGACGCATGTTCAAACTATGTGGTGCAACAGGAGTGAGAGATATGGTGCTTGCCTGAGGAGTGATGATTGGACCTCCAACGCTGAGAGAATAAGCAGTAGAACCTGTTGGTGTACCAATGATAAGACCATCGGCTTGATATGTGGTGAGATACTCCTTGTTGATACTTGTGTGGATAGCAATCATCGACGATATGTCGTGCTTAAGTATTGCTACCTCGTTGAGGGCGTAAGGATAGCCTTCAAATTCCAGTTCGTCGCAAGAGATATGGAGCACACTGTGTTTCTCCACATTGATGTGTCCTGTATATATTGCGTTGATGGCACGTTCCACTTGATCGGGTGAGAATGAAGCAAGGAATCCTAATCTGCCAGTATTGATACCGAGAATAGGAATCTCCTTGTTGCCCACTTTGCTCGCTACATCAAGGAATGTACCGTCACCACCCATACATATTACATAGTCGGCAGTGAAGTTGGTGTCTGTTATGATTTCGCACTTCGGTATGTATATCTTGAGATTGTCGCGAAGGAAGAGGTAGAACGGCTCTGATATGGCAAGGTCTGCCTCGTGCTGCTCTACAAGTGCAAAGAATTTCTGTACAGCGTTGCACTTGCGTTCTTGATATACATTGCCAAAAAGGGCGAATTTAATCTTCTTATCTTCTTTCATCATTATAAGTCATTATACATCATGCCTGCACGGAGTGCATCTGCAGTGTCTTTTCCGCAGAAGTGTTCAACGATGGCATAACCAAGACCGAGAGCTGCAGCTGGGCCTTTGCCTGTGAACATCTTACCGTCAACCTGTACAAGAGCAGCTGTGTAGTTGGCACCTGTGAGATACTTTTCGAAACCTGGGTAGCAAGTCATGTTCTTGCCCTCAGCAAGTCCGAGATTACCATATACGAGTGGAGCCGCACAGATGGCAGCAAGTGGCTTGGCTGCTTCGTTGTGTGCAAGGATAGCCTTGCGGAGTCCCTCATGTGCATCAAGATTTGTTGCACCAGGCATACCACCAGGAAGGAAGAGCATGTCAGCATCTGTGTAGTCGTTGTCGGCAAAGAGAGTGTCGGCAATCATCTTCACACCATGAGCAGACTCAACTACTTCTGTTGGCATGATACTAACTGTAATAACTTCGAGTGCTGCACGGCGGCAGACATCTATAACGCCAAGGGCTTCTACATCTTCGAAACCGTCAGCAAGGAATGCGTATATCTTCATGAGTTGTTAGTTTTGAATTATGAGTTGTTTTTTGTTTTAATTTTTATAACGTAGCGTTTTTTTTTTACGAAATTGCTCCCCAGTTGATGTTAGTTTTCCTCAGTTCTTTGAGTCGTCGCCAGAGGATTGTGTTCTGGGGCTGGTCTTCGTTCGGGTCGTTGTCCACTACCTCTTGGGCTGCTGCACGAGCAAAGGTGAGGATTTGACCATCACGAGCGAGGTTTGCAATCTTCATGTCGAATGCCATGCCCGACTGTTGGGTGCCTTCAAGGTCGCCAGGTCCACGAAGTTTAAGGTCTTGCTCTGCTATCTCGAATCCATCAGTTGAGTCAACCATTATCTGTACTCGTTTTCGAGTGTCGTTTGAAATCTTATAGTTGGTGACAAGCACACAGTACGACTGATCGGCACCTCGACCTACGCGACCGCGCAGCTGATGAAGTTGTGAGAGACCAAAGCGCTCAGCATTCTCAATTATCATCACAGAAGCATTTGGCACATTCACTCCAACCTCGATAACGGTTGTGCTGACAAGGATATGTGTTTGATGACTTGCGAAGAGTTGCATTTCTGCATCTTTCTCAGCAGGTTTCATCTTACCATGTACCTTGCTGACCTTATAATCGGGGAAGGCTGCCGATATCTCTTCGTACCCAGCCTCAAGATCTTTCATGTCCATCTTTTCTGTCTCCTTTATGAGAGGATAGACGATGTATATCTGTCTGCCCAGCTGTAACTCGTGACGCATGAGGTCGTATATCTTTTGACGGTGAGCATCAAACATGTGAACCGTCTTGATAGGTTTGCGTCCTGGGGGCAGCTCGTCAATGATACTTACATCGAGGTCACCGTAGAGTGTCATTGCAAGTGTACGAGGAATAGGCGTTGCTGTCATCACAAGTACATGTGGTGGTACTTCGTTCTTCATCCACAGTTTTGCTCTCTGTGCCACACCAAAACGATGCTGCTCGTCTATGATTACCAATCCTAAGTGGTTGAATACCACATTGTCCTCTATGACTGCATGAGTACCAACGAGTATGTTAATGTCACCATTGGCAAGGTCTTTGAGTATTTTTTCTCGTTTCTTTCCTTTGACCGTACCCGTGAGCAGTTCGACTCGAATAGGCATGTCGCATATGAAGTTGCGAATGGTCTCGACATGTTGCTCTGCAAGGATTTCTGTTGGTGCCATGATGCAAGCCTGACATCCATTGTCGAGAGCAATGAGTGAGCACATGAGTGCTACGAGGGTTTTTCCGCTTCCCACATCACCTTGGAGCAATCGGTTCATCTGTTTGCCACTCTTCATGTCAGCATGTATCTCCTTTATCACTCGTTTTTGCGCTCCAGTAAGTTGGAATGGAAGGTGATGGTGGTAGAAACCATTGAACATATCACCAATGCGGGTGAAAAGAAGTCCTCGATACTTCAACTGGCGACTGCGTGCATAGCGGAGGATGTTGAGCTGAATGTAGAACAGTTCCTCGAACTTGAGTCTGAGCTGTGCCTTACGCAGATTGTCGGACGAAGTCGGGTAGTGTATGTTGCGTATTGCCTCATCGAAGGATATGAGGTGATATCGTTCTTTAATGTATGGAGGAAGGGTTTCTTCAAGAGGCTGTGTGAGTATCTTGAACATGTTTGCCGTCAACTTTGCCATAGTGGAAGAGTTGATGGACCCCTTCTTCATCTTTTCGGATGTGTTGTAGAATGGACGAAACGAACAAGTGTTACTGTTCTGTGTTGTACTTACATTTGCACTTGAAGGTGCAGATGACATGCCAAAATCTTCGCTCTCATCATCTGCTGCAAAGAGGTTGCCTTGTGTTGCTACTCCTCCTCGTGGTGCATTGATAGGGTATGGCGAATCTTCTATTTCTGGGTGTGCAAGGTTTATTCGTCCATTGAACACGTTGGGTTTTCCGAAGATGAGGTATGGCACTCGAACCTTGTAGGCATTGGCTGCATACTTTATGCCTTGAAACCATACGAGGTCTATTATGCCTGTACCATCCGAAAAGTGTGCGACCATGCGTTTGCCTTTGCCTTCTCCTATTGTTTCAAAGGAGAGTATCTGACCGCACAACTGGACATAAGGCATGTTACCGTCAATCTCACATATCTTATATATGTGTGTACGGTCAACATACTTATAAGGGTAGTAGGTAAGGAGGTCGTTGACGGTCTTGATGCCAAGTTCCTTCTCAAGCAGTTCGGCTCTGTGTGGTCCTACCCCTTGTAGATATTTTATGTCCTGTGAGAGTATGTTCATTTTATTAGTACTCGATCTCCTAATTCTTTTGCAAGGGCACGCTGAACGTCGCTAAGTCGCATGTACTCTGTAAGTATCTCACGACTTTTCTCGGCATCAGCAATGATGTCTGGGTTGGTGAGTGCTGTTTGACAATTACGAATGTCATCGTCGATGATTACGTTTTTGTAGTCGAGCAGCATGTGGGTTATATAGTCTGGAGCAAGCTCTTCCTCTGACTGCATCTGTTGTCCTTTGCTCAACTGATAGCGTTCGCTAAGCAGATTGACAGCCTCGTTCGAGAACTCCATGTTTTGATTGTTACGGAAGAAACGAGTGGCATTGAAACCTTCCTCGTTTATATGTTTGATGCACTCCAAGAGCATTGATGCGTAGAGAGGGGAGCGGAACTGGATGTTGTCGCAAGTCAACTCGTCATAGACGAACTGTGCAAGTGGAATCTGTATATCGTTTCCATCGATATCTTGTTTTTCTATGAGTTGTTCCCCACGTCTAACAACAAGAGTCATAATCATCTTTTCAATACCGATGAAACGATTGTCGCTCTTGTTCTGCACAACAAATGGTGTAGGTGCAGGTTCTTGCTGCTCTTCTGGTGGGAACGGTGCATCTCCTCCATGAAGGGCAAGGAAGGCTTCCTCCTCTTCTGGAGAAGCAAAATGATTGTTAGTAAGAGTAGTATGTTGTTCTGAAGTAGGCTGACCGGTATTTGTTCCCTGAACATTTGTTCCTTGTACATTGTTTTTGGAGGCTTCCTCTGCAGCCTTGCGTTCGATGTACTGCTCACGCTGTTTAGCCTGTTCTTTTTCTTTCTTTATTCTCTCAAGTGCTGCGGCACGGTCCTTCTGCGTTTGTCGAAGAAGGATTGATTCGTCTATTCCAAGAAGTTCTGAACATTCGTGAATGTACGAAGCGCGGATAATCTCTTCTGGAATGACAGAAATGCTATAGACAATGTCTTGTGTGAGTTTTGCTTTCTTGATAGGGTCACGACCTGCATCAGCAAGCAAGAGGTTTGTCTTGAAGATGATGAAGTCTGTCTGATGCTCTTCAACGTAAGCCTTGAATTCTGTAGCATTGTGTTTACGGGCAAAAGAGTCAGGGTCGTCACCATCAGGAAGGAGAAGAATCTTAACATTCATGCCTTCTGCAAGGAGCATATCTGTTCCTCGAAGTGCAGCGTGGATACCAGCTTCATCGCCATCGTAAAGGAGTGTGATATTGTTTGTGAAACGATGTAGGAGTCGAATCTGTGACTCGGTGAGGGCGGTACCGGAATTGGCAACAACGTTCTCAATTCCACATTGATGCATAGAAAGCACATCAGTATAGCCTTCAACCATATAGACGCAGTCGTCTTTTACTATCTGGCGTTTTGCCTGATAAAGACCATACAATTCTCGACCTTTTGAGTATATTGACGATTCTGGCGAATTGATGTATTTCTGTGTTACACCTTTAGTGCGTGAATCAAGCACGCGACCACCAAAGGCAACGACTTTGCCACTAACGTTGAACCATGGAAACATGACTCGGCCGCGATATTTATCTGTGACCTGTCCATTGTCTCTCTTAAAGCATAAACCAGTCTTGACAAGATATTCCTCTTTGTAGTTGTTTCGGACGGCTTCTTTGTAGAGTGCGTCCCATTTGTCAAGGGCAAAACCAAGTCTAAACTTATTGATAATGTCGTCTCGGAAACCACGACTACGGAAGTAAGCCAAACCGATGGTACGACCATCGATGTCGTTGTTCATCACATCGTGGTAGTAATTACTTGCCCATTCATTTACGGCAAACATTGATTCTCGTTCATTGCGTGACTTCTTCTCGTCATCACTCAGTTCACGTTCCTCAACCTCAATGCCGTATTTCTTTCCTAAAATGCGAAGTGCTTCAACATAACCTACCTGTTCAATTTTCATGATGAACTGAACTGCATTTCCTCCTTCACCACAAGCAAAGCATTTGCAGATGCCCTTCGATGGTGAAACCATGAACGAAGGTGTCTTGTCGTCGTGGAAAGGACACAATCCCTTGAGGTTGGCACCTGCTCTACGCAAAGTGACATACTCAGATACGACAGACTCTATGGCTGCCGCATCCATAATTCTATCTATGATGGATTGTGATATCAAGGTGTGGTTATGTATTTATTATGCTTACTTTACAATTCTTTTATTTATATAATGCTTGTTGTAAACGACTTTCAGTTTACTTAAACATGTAAATCTCGCTCTTCACAACTATTGGGTCTGTAGCAATCTTTGCTTTCTTAATCTTTGCAAGATACTCGTTTGCTTCCTGCTGATTAGCAAAGTCGCCTACTCTGCAACGCCAGTGTGGTGACTCGAATGATGTGTATGCTTCAAGTTCAGGGAAAAGGCTTGTTACCTTATATCCTGCAGCTTGTGCCTTACCTTTTTCCGATTGCTTATTGCCTCCCCAATAAACCTGAATTCTGTAACCTCTCACCTTAGTCTTTTGTACAACCTTGGTTACTTCAACCACTTCTCTTTCTGCAGGGTCGTAGTAGTCTCCATTCACGAAGTTTGTTAAGCGTTGGTCCTGAACGACCTTTACAGTGCCCTTACCACTTGACTTCTGAAGATGGTCCATGAATCTTTCCTGTGCAGATGCGGAGAGTGAGATGATTAGTAATGAGAGGATAAAGAAAATATGTTTCATTGATAATCTGATTTAATAAGATATTGTTATCTGATATTATAAACAAAACAAAAAGAGAGGGCATGAGAGAATGTGTTGCCCATCATGCCCTCCCTGTTATATTAAAGGATTAACCCCAAGCGTCGATGATACCCTTGAAGTCTGCAGCCTTAAGGGAAGCACCACCGATGAGACCACCGTCGATGTCTGGCTTAGCGAAGAGTTCAGGAGCATTTGATGCCTTGCATGAACCACCGTAGAGGATAGAAGTCTCAGCAGCAGCTTCTGCACCGTAAACTTCAGCAACGCATGAACGGATGTATGCGTGGATTTCCTCAGCCTGGTCAGCAGTAGCAGTCTTACCTGTACCGATAGCCCAGATTGGTTCGTATGCGATGATGATGTTCTTCCACTGCTCAGCATCGAGGTGGAATACAGAACCTGCGAGCTCTGCCTTTACAACTTCGTTCTGCTTGTTAGCTTCACGCTCTTCGAGTGATTCACCGATACAGAAGATAACCTTAAGACCGTTAGCGAGTGCGAGTTCAACCTTCTCCTTGAGAATCTCTGGAGTTTCGTTGTAGTACTCACGACGCTCTGAGTGACCGAGGATAACGTACTCAGCACCTGTTGACTTAACCATCTCAGCAGAAACTTCACCTGTGTAAGCACCAGAAGCCTTGTTAGCGCAGTTCTCAGCAGAGAGCTGGATGCAGCTGCCCTTAATAACTTCTGCTACAGAAGCGAGGTGGATGAATGGAGTGCCGATGATTACATCACAGTTAGGAGTCTTAACTACTTCTGTGAGCTCCTTTGCAAGAGCAATACCTTCCTGGAGATTCTTGTTCATCTTCCAGTTACCAGCAACGATTTTCTTTGCCATAATAGTAATGTTTTTTAGTTAGAAAAATATGTATTATTAAATACTTTTGTTCTTTAATGTTTTAGTCATCCAGTTGTTCAATTCTTCTTTGTTAGGAAGATTGTAGTTGCTCCACTTGCCTTTTATCACTCCTCCTTGAAGGATAACGAGACCAGGATTGCCACGAACGATGGTTTTGAGGAGTCGTTCTTCTCCTATGTAGTATTTATATTCTGCTCCAGTGTGGTCATTCCAGTACACCTGCGCTTTATCATCTGCAGAAGAAGTAAGGCAGTACATTGAAATGCTTTCTTCATCTTGTGCCAGTTCGTACAATTCGTTGATGCGGTCCACATGACTTTCATCCGCATTCATCAAGTTCGGAATGACAAGAAGAATAACAATATTGTCATCGTATAATATGTTTTCTGTTATGTCATCTTCTGTCTCTGAGTCATAGAAAAAGAAGTTTGAAGTCGCAAGTTCCTTCTCGTTCTTTATTGTTCGTTTTGTCTCAACGTAGTTCCATGTAGAATCAGGGTCATCATCATCTATGTCAAGTTCCATTGTCTTGCCATCTTTCTCGTAAACAATCTTGACTTCAAAGTTGTTGGCATTGCTGTACGATTCGTAGTTTGCTCTTAGGTCTGTGCCAATCTTGAATGGTCGGAAATCGATGAAAGGCAATTTCATTACACACAATGCTGCAAAAATCAAGATTCCTATCATGGTGGCAGATGAAACCAGCCACTTCAGACTATCTGGCAGGAACTCGGTCTGCATCTTGGAATATCGCTTCACAAACATAGCTGCAGACAACAGAACTATGTTCTTCAACAAAGTTGTACCATTACTCAATATTATTGCATCTCCAAAGCATCCGCAGTCAGAAACAGGATTGAATAGGTAGATGTATATTGTGAGAATGGTCATGAACAACATAAACATTACGGTATATGTCGATGTGTTCCTTCTGTTTATTCCAAAGAAAAGGTATATACCTAATGTGAATTCTATAAAAGCAAGACCTATAGCTAATGTGAGCACAATAAGTTCTGGAAGAACAATGTTGCCCATTGCTGCGAAATAGTCATTGAGTTTATAGACCATTCCGAATGGATCGTTAGCCTTTACAAATCCGGAAAAGATGAATGTGACTGCAAGTAATAAACGACAAGCGTTGACACAGATCTTTTGGATATTTACCTTAGTTCTTCTCTTCATTCTCGGCAGCCTCTGTGAGTTTTATCAAACCAAACACTGAATAGTTAATCATGTCGAGGTAGTTGGCATCGATTCCCTCGGAGATGAGAGTCTTGCCATCGTGCCCCTCTATCTGCTTTGTGCGGTTGAGCTTCATCAGAATTAGGTCTGTATATGAGCTGACACGCATCGAACGCCATGCTTCATCATAATCGTGATTCTTGCGAAGCATCAACTCAAGAGCTTCTTTGGCGTACTTGTCATAATACTTCATTGCCTGCTCTGCTGTCAAGTCTTCGTGTTCGGCATATCCAAGCTCCAACTGGATGAGTCCGACGATGCCGTAATTTACGATAGCCTGAAATTCTGGATATATACCTTCGCCTACAAGTGAGACCCCTTTTACCTCAAGGCTTCTGATTCTGTTTGCCTTGATGTATATTTGGTCGGTTACGGATGATGGACGCATGATGCGCCATGCTGCACCATAATCGTGCAACTTCTTGCTGAAGATATCTCTACAGCCAGTCATTGCCAATTTGAATTGATCTTGAGTATCCATATTGAGAGCCGTTAATTATCCTTGATTATTCTTTTGCAAACTATTATTGTATTTATATTATGTGCAAAGGTAAGAAAAAAATATGAATGTGCTATATATGAAAGGGGAAAAACTTAGTATATAATACTAAGAAAGAAAAAAACGCTAAACAATTAGTAATTGCTTAGCGTTTGTAGTTGTCAATTTATGTTGACTAAGAAGTCTTAATCTTTTGTCCCTTGCGGAGGATTCCGTCGCGATTGATACCGTTAAGTTTGCAGAGTTTTTCAACAGTTGTGCCGTGTGCCTTTGCAATCTTAGAGAGGTTGTCACCGTCTTGAACGCTGTAGGCAGTAGGCTTCTTTGACTGCTTCTTCTTTGCCTGACGCGACTTGCGTGAAGACTTAGCTGTCTCTTCCTGAAGTTCAATTGCCTCTTCTGTATTCTGAGTGTCGGCAGCTGCAATTTCTTCATTGCGCTTTTCGTTTTCTGCTTCAGCTTTCTTTGTGTTATTGGCAATGCTTGTATCCTTTCTGATTGTTCCGCCACGATAAACGAATGAGTTTGCAACAACATCCTGATTTTCGAAGTCGAACATAAGTGCAGGGTTGATAGCTGTGCCACAAAGACGTGTTTCAAAGTGAAGGTGAGAACCTGTAGAACGACCTGTGTTACCACCAAGACCGATAACATCACCTGCCTTTACAATCTGGTTTTCCTTTGCGATAATCTTGCTGAGGTGACCGTAAAGAGTTTCAAGACCATTTGGGTGACGGATGACAACATGGTAACCATAACCACCACCTTGATATTGAGTTACACGAACCTTACCATCGAATGCAGCACGGATAGTGTCACCAATATAAACCTTTACGTCGATGCCCTGATGAGCACGTCCCCAACGAGGACCAAAGTTAGATGTGACCTTGCGACTTGAAGTTGGCATGCAGAAGCCTGTAAGGTCAATCTTGTAATTTGCAGGAACATGACCAGCAACACTTGTTACACCTGCATTTCTCCAGTCTGAATAGATGTCAGATGCTGGATTTGACAAATCTGCAGATGAAGCAGAGAGTGAGCGACCATTGATTCTTACGTTCCTTACATCTTTAAGATGTTTATCAGAAGGTGCCTGACGAGCGATGAGGTCCTGAGCAGCACTGCTGAGGCTTATCATTGAAAGTATTGCTATGCCAAGCGTCTTTGTAATCTTGATTAAATTCACGACAGTTGTTAAGTTTTAGAATAGGTTAGATAAAGTTGTTTCTGCGCAAATTAATATTCGTCATTTGCGTAGAGGTACTGGAATACTCCAGGTGTGTAGTCGAAGATTTCCTCAGGCTTGAAGAAACGGTTAAGTTCAATTACTGCATTCTCTGGAGAATCCGAAGTGTGGATGATGTTTTCCTGGAAACTCATACCAAAGTCACCGCGGATTGTACCTGGAGCAGCTTTGCGTGAGTTTGTTGAACCAGTCATGCTGCGAACGGTTTCAACAGCATCAACACCTTCGTAACAACAACAAACGACTGGAGAAGCCATCATTGAGTTCTTGATGCGCTGGAAGAATGGTTTGCCTGCAAGGTGTGAATAGTGCTCATTGAGTATTTCGTCTGTGAGCTGCATCATCTTCATACCTGCAAGGCGTAATCCTTTACGCTCAAAACGTGCTGTTACTTCACCTACAAGTGCGCGCTGTACGGCACCTGGCTTTAAGATAACTAATGTTTTCTCCATATTGTTGTTTAATTGTTCTTCTTGATTTTCATTCAATTGTTATTGGGCAAAAATGCAAATACACGTTTCACCCATTTTCGTTGCAAAGATACAAATAATAAAATTAATGAGCAAAAAACACACAATTAATTTATTATATTTTCACATTTCATTTAAAATGATTTAATTTTCGAGCGATTTTTTTACGTCATTTTCTACTTTTGTAAGCTTTGCTTTGCAGAATGTAATTAAATCTTTTGCTTCTTTAAGACTTGATGCAAGCGAGTCAATGTTCATTTCTCCCGACTCAATTTGCTGTACAATGAGGCTTAATTTCTTCATTGCTTCCTCGTATGTAAGTTCTTCTTTTTTCATTTTATTGTAGATTTTATCGTTCCAGATTTGAGAGTTGTTTCTATTGTCTGACCAACAGATACTGCAGATGCATCGGTTACGGCTTTACCATCAATACGAGTTATACTGAAACCTAAGTTTAGTATTCTTTGCGGGTCTGCACTATCAAGTTTGACATTCATCATGTCTATCTTATGTTTTTCTGCAGTTAGTAAGATTTCTGTAGCAGAAAGTAAGCGTTGTTGCGTTCTGTTGAGTTGAGCAGTCTCGTTTATTGTCCGCTGGATGATTTGGTTTTGGATGGACATGAGTGTGCGATCAAGTCGTGCAAATTCTCTTTGCTTAAAGAGTTCGAAGAGGGTTGGTAGTTTCTGCGTGAGAAGTTCCAGCCTTTGTTTTTCTTTCTGTAAAATATGCGATGTGGCATTATAAGTGCGCTCCTCCAAATCCATAACCAAAGCCAGTTCTGCCTCCTGATGGTGGATAAGAAATTCTGCTGCTGCAGTAGGTGTTTTTACGCGAGTATGCGACACCATGTCAATGACTGTGTCGTCTCTTTCGTGACCTATACCTGTTATGATAGGAATAGGGAACTGAGCTACATTCTCTCCTAATGCGAGGGTGTCGAATCCCGAAAGGTCAGTGACCGAACCGCCGCCTCGAATGATAACTACTACATCCCAATCGTCGATACATTCCGCAATGCTATTGAGAGCAGAAATGACAGACTGTTCCACTTCATTTCCTTGCATAGTCGCAGGAAACAGTTGGGTGTGGAAGGCAAGGTTGAAGGCATTGCTCTGGAGTTGATTGCAGAAGTCTCCATAACCTGCAGCTGTAGGCGAAGAAATAACGGCTATACGTTGTAAAAGACGAGGCAGAGGCAATTCTTTGTTCATATCATACACACCCTCGTCCTTGAGAGTTTGAATTATCTCCATTCGTCTTTTTGCAATATCTCCGAGTGTGTATGTCGGGTCAATATCTATGATGTTGAGTGAGTAACCATAGAGTTCGTGAAAGGTTACTTCCACGTTCACCAGTACCTCCATACCTGCAGCAAGTGGCTGACCTGTTATATGTTCAAAATGACTTCGTAATAGATACCATTTGTTTGCCCAGACTTGAGCCCTTGCCTTTGACACAATGCCATGACCATAGTCATCTTTCTGAACAAGTTCAAGGTAACAATGCCTATTGAATTGCAAAGAACTGATTTCAGCACGCACCCAATACGAGTCGCACATTGTTGTTTCCAATGTGAGACGCACGAGATTGTTCAGTTCATATAGTGATATGCTTTTCATATAGTAGGTCGTTTACCGTTCAGGATATGTACGAAGTTGCTGAAGTTTCTGTCAATATGGTTCAACTCAAACTCCTCGATGTTCAAGGAAAATCGAGCTGGCAAATCATCAATCGCCCAATAGGTCTTTATGATACTTGTGGCGTTGAATGCCATGTCTGTCTTACGTTTCATAAGCACATTGCAGCATTTACGTGCAATGAGTCTGTCATCTAACATCTTTAGTGATTTGAAGATGAGATAGTATGACAGTGGAGTTTCGGTCTTTAGTAGTACACTAATACGAGTGATGTCGTTATCAATATGCAGCCCATTGAACATGTCCATCATCTGCTGCTCCGTCTTGAGTTGGGGAGTGAGCATGTTTGCCATCTTTGTGATGGACTCGGGATTTGTAGTCTTTAGATGGTTGTATAATGCTTCTGTATGTTCATTCTGCACCTTGATGGTACCATCCTTTACAAGATGCTCACATGATGTGACTCCTGCGATGAAAGCTTGTCTCTTTAAATAAATAAGGTGTAATAGTGTTTCCCAAAACAGGTCGTTATCGAGCTTTGGCAACACTTCGGTTCGCACAACATGTTCAGCTCGTCTGAACTCCATATTGCTCAGACCGCCTAACAAACGCTGCAATCCCTGCCAATCACGATTGTTTATATGTTGTGTTATTCTATCTTTTATCATTTATTAATTGAGGTTAACCCTTTGACTATCCTTTCCAACAATTATTTATCGAGTCAATGAGAACTTCATGCTGATACCGAAGTCTGCAGTTGTAGTTGGATATGATGATGTAGATACCAATGGCACATTCTTTTGGAAGTCAACGAAACCGCTAAGAGTGAGCAGACGAGAGAAAGTGTAGTCTGCTGTGATTGCAACCTTATATGCGGTAGCACCACTTGTTGCAGTAGTTACTGCTGTCTGGATGTTACGGTTGAGAGCATTCTGCATACGGTATGAGAAGTCAGCACGGATATTGAGGTCATGGCTAACCTGACCTCTTGTTCTGCTGGTTGAAGTACGAGAGTTTGACTTCTCTTCCTCCTGATTCTTGCTGTTCTTTCCGCCTTTCTTCTTCTTGTTAGGTGTGTCGCTTTGGATACGCTTAGCACCGAAGAGGTTAAGGTCCTTGAGTTTGTAACCGAAGCCAACAACAATGTCGTCGCTGTTGCTTTCTGTAAGAGCCACACTTGTCATCGAAAGGTTCAATGTACGAGTCTTCTTGAACTCAGCCTTAGCAGTAAGTCCGCTGTTGAAGGTCATATCGACACCGAAAAGAGGAGCAAATGACTCGTTGATGCTGACAGTCGAAACGTTGTACATAGAACTTGGGATAGGGTTGCCTGTAGTGACATCTGTGATGAAGCCCATGTCACCCATATACTCCATAAAGCTTGTGTATGAGTTGTATGCACCAACAGCATAAACACTCTTGTATGCATGGTTGATGTTGAAGCTCTTGAAGCGGTCGGCAAAGAATCCTAACTTACTCAAACCTGTATATCTCACCGTCCAGTTTGGCAAGATGCTCATCAATGATGGGAAGATGTCAAGAGCAGACTTCTTAGCATCCTTTCCGCAGTAAGCTGAGAGGAATGCAGGAATCATGACATCAGCAGAGTATGTGTCGATTCCGCCATTGCTTGAGTCGTATTGCTTACCTGCAAAGTTTGGTCCTGCAGCATTTGGATATGTCGAACGCTTGTATTTGTTTTCAAGTCTGTTCTGCATGATGTCGAGGTTCTCTACGAATTTGTTGAAAGGACGCGAGTGGTAGTTGTTCGAGATGTTACCACTTGAACTGAATGCAGATGCAGCAGATATGATTGTCATGTTGAACGAACCACTCTGAGTGATTGGCATGTTTGCATACATGAACTGGATAGAACGAGAGCGGTTTACAGTGCGGCTTGCATTAAGGTCAAGCTTCAAGTCACGAACAGGTTCGAGAGTCATCTTCAACTGAATATCCTCCATTGCATTTGTTGTGGCAGGAGTAGTGATGGTAGAATCCCCAATCAACCAGCCATTCTTTGCCGCCTTTTCTATGTAGTCATCGCCAATGGCACCGAATGCGAAGTCGAGACCAGGAGAGAGAAGACCATTCATTCTCTTCTGTCCGAATGCATCACCAATCTCTGTCTTGAAGCCAGGCATAGTCAAGGCGTAAGTGTTCTTGTATGAAACACTTGCATTTCTTATGAGCATAAGTCCACGAGCAACAACCTGAGTTGCCTTATACCAAGCCTCATCGTCAAATGGCTTCTTGGCTACGACATTAATCTTGACAGTTGATGTGTCGAGACTAAGTACCTTTATGGTGTTTGCATCTACCTTTTTATATTTAAGGTCGTAAACCTTACCCTTGCTGTCTGTAGCACGAACGATGATACGCTTTGAGTTCTGTCCGTGTTTTACCTCTGTATATAGAGTGTCGCACAGAGTGAAGTCTTGCGAGAATCCCTTAGACTTCTTGTCATTCTTTCCTCCGTTCTTGTCGTCGCCATCACCATTCTTGGTGGATTTTGAGTTCTTGGTGTTCTTGTTACGAGAGTCGTTTCTACGCGAGTTGCTTGCAAATCGTTTGTCTGCATCAGCCAAGAACTTCGACTTCTTGTACAGGGTCTCGAAGTTAATCTTGCCATTCACATTGATGCTGCGCTGAGTGTTGGCTATATGTCCGAGCGAACTACCGTCTTCAAGTTCAGTACCACGAGTCCAACCATAAGTTGAGTTGTACGAACCATCCATAGTAATCCAGTCGAGAATAGGAATCTTATTCAATGGAATAGAGTATGAACCATTGAAAGAACTTGCGTACTTGAGAGGACGACCAAAACCTGCCAAACTATGCTTGATACTATCCTTCCATGCATCGTAAGCATCAGGATAGAGGTCCTTGTTGATGACAGTATAAGGCTCTTCAATCTCTGCGTGAGTAGCAGAAGTATATGAAAGCTTCAAGCTCTTGAAGATATCCCAACGAATAGAGAGGTCTCGATTCCAAAGGAACTGCTCTGAGAATGTGACTGGCAACTTACTGTCACCTCCATTCACATCACGCTCCTGGAATTCGTAATATGCACGAGTGATGTCGGTGTTGAAAGCAAAGCTCTGTGGCAGATACTGGAGGTTCTGTGCCTTTACGATGTCGAGCCACTTCGACTTGCCCTTCAACTTCTTGAATGGTTCGAGAGGCTTAATCTTTGGAGCATAGTTGTAACCAAAGTTCATCTTCCAGTTCTCCTCGTTCTCATATACGACAGTCTCACCAGTCTTGTATCTCTGACTGTATGAGTAGCTGACATTGAAGTTGCTTGGGTCGTATGGCATAGGAACACGACTCGTGTAACTTGACTTCCAGTTCGAGAGTGAGAAGTTCTTGTTCATTGTTGTTGTTTCTGTGAGCGAAGCCAACGAGTCACGTTCCCAAGCTGTAGCACATTCATTCAGGGCATCCTTAAGTAGCATGTCCGAGTCGAATGGATTATACTTAGGTGAAATCTTTCTCCAACTGTATGAATAATATACAGGCAACTGCATCTTCCACTTGATAGGGAAGAGTTTGCCGAGCTCAAACTGAGTGGTGAGACTCCATTCGTAAAGGTTGTCGTCACGACGTTCGTTTACACCCTCCTCAAGTCCACCGAAACCGGCAGTTTCGACATGGCCAGTAACGTTTACAGAACCCAAGTCACTGAGTTGTACATTCATGTTACCCTGTGCAGCCCAGCCACCTTCATTAGAGTAGTCCTGCATACGGAGTTCGTTAACCCAGACCTCCACACTACCTGTTCTACGACCATTGTTGCGCACACCAATCATCAAGGTCTTCACCTCGCCGAGCGATGGGTTACCCATCACACTGATGCGGTTGTTAGGTTTCGCTTGGTCGTAGTCGTAGTAGAGTTGAGTGTAACTCGCTGTTCCGAGAGCACGAGCCTTATTGCGTAAGTGCTTGATGTTGGTGAACACCTCAAGGTCAATGTCAAGCATGTTCTGCTCTGGCCATACTGCAGTACAACCTGATGTAGAGTAGGTGTCGTAGTGGCCTTCTGGGGTGAGTGTCAAAGGAATTTCATATTCGTAGTAGTTGCTCTTGTAGTCCGAACCGAGACGAACAAACACACTCATCTGGTTGTCCTGAAGTTCCTTGTCACCTTCGATAGCGTTAGCGTGTACGAACATCTGGAGATGCTTGTAGTGGCGGAGGTCGAGGTTCATGGTCTTATATACAGCACGAGCATCACCACTTGCAAGGTTGTCCACCTCAATCTGGAGTGCCTGCTCATTCTCTTGAGTGAGCTGTGGCTGTGATGGGTCGAGAATACGAGTGACACCAGGAGGCAAAACATAGTTCACAGGACTCTTGTCATTGTTTTCCTCAATATTGACTGCGGCAGTACGAACAGTACCACTCACACTTGGTTTGTCGCCAGTGAAGAGAGGCTGCTGGTAGTTACGCCATTCACCAGTTACGAGGTCGAGACTGGCAAGACGTACCACGATAGGCTTCTCGAAGTTGGTCATGTACATACGCATGAAACGAATGCTTGAGAAGTCGTTGATGCTACCAACCTTATCGTTATAGTCTTCGACAGGAATGCGGAAAAGATACCAGTTCACACTCTCCTTCTGTCCATTGCGGAGAGTGACCGATGTCTCGCGGAGGTCAACGATGTGGTTATAGCCCACCTTCATGTCTGAAGGACGAAGGCTCACCCTGTACTCGAAGAAGTTCTCGTACTCATTCATGGTGTAGTCCATGTTGACATCTTCTGCATCAGGTGTTGACTTGTATGCAGTTGAGTATCGCTCATCGGTATCGCTGTTGTTTGGCGAATTGCCTTCTGGCATGTTGATGAGTTTATATCGTTCAAGGATAGACTTCTGCTGGTTGTCGTAGTCCGAACCACGGTAGTAGTGGTAGTCATCACCAGCAGGGTCTGCTACAAACTTGCTGTAAGTGTCTGCATCCACCTTGTCCTTAATATCATTAATGTATTTGGCATATTCACCGTAGGTAAGCTCGTCGTTGCTTGAAAGTCCGTTCATACCAACATCCTGTTTCAAACGAGCACCCGACTCATTAGAGAATGAATATACGACAGACTTCTCTGTTGGGATGCGTCCCCAAGTTGTTTCTGCATAGTTCTTTGTCTCACCTACAGGCATACCGCTCTCGTAAGCCTTTTTACCGTCCTTGAGAACATCCTCGCTCACATCACCAAGGTTGAAGTAGAGGTCACCACCAACACGGGAACTGTCGGCTGTATATACGAATGGGTCGAGCATCCAGAACTCGATGTACTGCACATTAGAAGTCTCGAAGTCGCTGGTGTCAATCTTACGCATCATACCACCCCAACGCTTCTCTGGGTTGTTGAGTTTACCAGAACGTGTGAGGTCAGGGTCGAGGTTGTAAGGACCACGCTCATCAGGGTAGTAAGCCATGTTGAGGATAGGGAGAGTGTTGCTCTCGCCTGTGTTTGTGTCACGGTTAGGATAAACCTCACGCACATACACCTCACGTACATAATGATTACTGAGCTGGTTTAGGTCAGTCTTGATGTGTGAAGGAGTGAGCGAACTGCTTCGACGTGTGAAGAGGGGGTCAATGTTGTACCATGCAAGGAGAGCACGGTTGTATCCATATCTCACATCATTAGTGAGGTTACCATACTGCAAGTGAGAAGGAGTAGATGAAAGCATCCATTCCTGTGGTGAACTAACATTAATCTTCGTGTTAGTGTATTCAAAGTCATCGATGTACGAGGCATTGCCCTGAGTGCCCTTAGACTGGCCTGCCTTGAGTTGTGCAAATTCACCAGTGAAAGAGATATTTGAAGGTTGACTTACGTCGATGAGAGGAATCTTATCAATAATGTTCGTGAGCCACTGCGACTGCTGTTTCCAGTTCATATTCACACCCCAGATGGTGTTGTTGAGAGGTTCGCCACCCCAAGCCACCTTTGAAGTGAGAGGTTTTTCGCTGACATGGAGCAAAGTACCACCGATCTGGAAATTCTTTGTAAAGTCATACTTCCAGTTGAAACCCATCATGGTCTTGCGCATCGTAGAGTATTCCGACTGGCTCTCAAGGCTACAGCTCACAGGTGTTCCTGCATCGATGATGCTCTGGTTGATGATGTTGACACGTCCCATCGTGTAATCGACGGTATAGTCTGTACCTTCAGACAAGGTCACACCACCAGCAGTGACCACCACTGAACCCTGAGGGATGTTCATGCTTCCGAGGTCAATCTCACTACCACTCGAACCCTTGAACTCGCCAGTAAGCGTGAACTTGTTCTTCTCTGCAATCTGCTTGGCAGCAGTCTTGGTCGAGTCGTAGAGTTCATCATAGCAATACTTATTTGCGATGGCATCATTACCAATCTTCTTGCGGAGGTAGTCGCCGAATGGTTCTGCTACGGTAAAGAAGATACGACCTGAAGAAGACTGCACGGTGTAGCCTTCCAAATAGTCGAATCGACCATTAGGATTTGCCTTCTCGTTATCATCCAAACGGTCCAGACCCAAGAGTCGAACGAGGGTAGTGTCCTTGAGGAATGGTTCTGGAATGTACGATAGAGCCACACCTGTTGTGTCGCTGGTGTATTTGATGTCGAGCCTGAACTTCTCTCTCTGAAGACTCTGAGTCTTAAGAGCATATACGTTCTTCATCATCAAGTCCCAAGTACCCATCTTAGGTGAGTTGCTTGTGTTCTTGAGGAGTTTTACGTAAAGAGCCTTGTCGCCATCCTTCTGGTCTGCAGAGAATTCACCGACCTGATATGTCTGTCCTCCGTAGGTATATTCAAAGGCAATAGCAAGAATCTGGTTAGGATTGAGAGCCGACTTGAGCGATACATAACCGAGGTGTTTGTTAAGGGTGTATTCCGAAGCATTGAGAAGACGAGCATTTTCAATCTTCTCATAATCCACACCACCAGTCATGATATTGTCGAGTACCGAACTTGTGCGGTCGATGTTGCGGGCGTCGGCAAAGTTCGTTACCATGTTAGAGTATAAGTCGTTAGCACCATTGAAAGGAAGAGCAGAACCTGTGCCAGAAAATACCGGGTTACTAATCTTCTGACCTTCGGCAAGGTCCACAAAACCGATGATGTTACGAGTGTTCTCTGTCACACCGGATGTGTTTGTCACCCATATCTCCACACGGTTGATAGTCACACCACTCATGATGTTTGGCAGGGTAGAACAAGCTCTGTCGTATGTGTCGTGGAAATAATGAGCAAGGTAGAAGTGGCGGTTTTCATCGTAGTCGTAAGCCTGAATCTCAAATGTTGACAACTGGTTGCCACCCTGACTGCTCACGGTTTTTGACTGCGACTTCTTCTGACTGACAACAGCTTGCAGGTTGAGTTTTCCAAACTGAAGGTCGGTACGGAAACCGAACAAAGAACTTGAACCCTTGATGAGACTTGAGTTGGTAGGGAATGTGATGTTACCAGCTTCGAGCAACTTGACAATCTCGTCCTCCTTGCCCTCATAAGCCAACTTGAGGTTCTTGGAGTCGAAGTCGAAGGTGGCATCAGTATTGTAGTTGATGTTGAAGTCCATCTTGTCGCCCACCTTGGCATTTACCGAGATGTTAATCTTCTCGTCGAAGTCGAAAGTGGTCTGCTTACGGTTGTGTTCCGAGAGCGATGGGTTGTCAACAAACTTATAAGTCAATCCTGTTTTCAGTTCTGCACTACCTTGAGTCTTAATCTGCACACCACCAGGACCGAAAATCTTCTCTGCAGGTCCGAGGTCGAACTTCATGTCTGAGAAGTCGAACTTGTTAGCACCTTTGGTCTTGACGAGTGAGTCGTTGCGAGCCTTGAAATACTTGTTCATACCCTGACGCTCAGTCCATTTCAAGTATTCGTGTGGAGTCATGAGGGTAGGTGCTGTGAGGAACTTATCTCCCAACTTAGTACCAACGCGGAACATGCCAGTTTTGTCGATGTACTCACAAGTGTCCTGTTTGAGGTTTTCTGGATTCTCAAGGTCGAAAGGAAATTCCTCAGGATGCTCACCATGTGGATAGTCCGTTTGGCGAACCTTCACAGTGTCGGCAGCAGGGACAGGTGGTTGCTCCTCCGACTTGCTTTCTGTCTTTGAAGCAGATGGTATATCGGCTTCAGTCTTTGATGCAGAAGGCAAAAGTATAGGTAACGCAGAATCAGCCCCATTGCCAATGGCAATAGCGCTAATGCTAATCATTACGAGTAATGCGTATATATATTTACGAAGTGATTGCTTCAAATCTTCTTACTGTTTATTATATGTTTAAACGCACACATACCTTATATATTGTACAATCACCATATTTTTTTTGAAAATAAACCTAAAAAGTCACAGAATAATCCCCTTCTTTTAGGCGTCTTTTGTCGAAAGGATACACAAATCGAGAGTAACCAGTCTCGATGTATATATATTTCTCTCGTTCTGGTAAGGTGTATTTTGCGCGAAGATTCTTAGAATATGTTTCGCCGATGTAGTACATCGAAGAGTCATAGAAGGTTACAAGGGTGGAGTCGGCAAGCCCAAGAATGTTTATGGTATTTTCATTGTCGAACACCACGATTTGCTTTAGATCTTCATCCGAAGGAGAAACGATGTCGACACACCTACCGTATATCTTCTCGGAGTTTTCCCATCCATCGCGGTATGCGTATGCCATGACATCGTACACACCACGTCGTGTGCGACTTGCCCAGGTATCTTCGATGATGCCAGTGCTGTCTTCACAAAACGTGATTTCGTAATGTACTGAGTCCTTGACCGTGCTTTTCCCATCGTGTGCCTTGAAGAGCAGGGTGGTGTCCTTTGCCAGACCAAACGAAGGAGTTTCGCATGTTTTCTTCTCTTCTGGTTTGGGTTGGGTGCACGATACGAATGCTAAACAAAGAGACAATGTCCTCAGTAGTATAGATATACGGTTCTTCATTAGTGGGTAAAATGTGGAGTTGTTGTTTTAAGATTTTCGCTTTTTCTGTGCGAGTGCCATTCCGCAAATCAAGACGAAAGTGCCGGCGATAGCCATCCAGGTGATGTGTTCACCGAGGATGAGTGAACCGGCAATCATGGTGATGATGCTTTGAGAGTATAGGTAATTAGTAGAACGCATAGCACCGAGACGTTTCATTACCCAGTTCCAGAGTAGGTAACCACCTGTTGAGGCTACGATGCCGAGGAAGAGGAGGTTGCCCATGAGGAGAGGGGAGTGGAGGTGTTCTGCCTTCATGCCAAAGGGGTGGACGAAGATGAAGTATGGTATGATGGTGATGACTCCATAGAAGAACACCTTGCGAGTGATGAAGTCGCTGCTGTAGCGTGACATTATCCTTCGCATGAAGAGAGAATAGAATCCCCAAGTGGTTGCTGCAGAGAGTGCTAAGGTGTCGCCTAACGGATTGAGATGCAGAAGGAGTTGACCATTGAGGATAACAAGTGCTGCACCGATGAAGGCTATCAGCGAACCGAGAATCTGAACCTTTGACAGTCGTTCGCTCTTGTAGAATATGGCGAGGAGCAGAGCTGTGATGAGAGGGCAGGTACTCACAAGGATGCTCACATTAGATGTGGTAGAATAGACGAGAGCCATGTTCTCTGTGAGGAAGTACAGAGAACCACCCATGATGCCGAGTCCGAATAGTGTGAGTTCGTCTTTCATGTTGTCTGCCCACAGCTTCTTGTGCGACATCAAAAGCATACAGCAATATGCCATGACGAAACGACACACGAAGATGTCAGCAGGCATAAGCCCCGAGTTGAGAAGGACTTTGCTGCTCACAAATGTGGTGCCCCATACGGTGACAACGAGGAGGGCGGCGAGGTGGCCTATAATATTGTTCATCGTGTTTTTGTTGAATGTTACAGCATCTTCAATCCCAACTTTATCACCTTCTCAACTTTGGCTTCTGGGTCATCCTTGAGGATGGCACGAACCACCTTTGTTGCTGGTGCTGGAGGATAACCGAGCATCTTGAGAGCTTCGATGGCTTCATCGTGTACCTCTTTATTATATGCAGGTGCGGTGGTTGCATTTCCTGCGCCTTGAACAGCCGATGCTTCTATGCCGAGCGATGCAACCTTATCCTTCAACTCAACGATGATTTTCTCCGCAGTCTTCTTGCCGAGTCCCTTGACAGTAGTGAGAATCTTGACATTACCGTTGAGGATGATGTCGCAGAGTTCTGCAGGAGAGAAGGACGAGAGGATGGTGCGAGCTGTGTTACCGCCCACTCCGCTCACCACGATTAGCGAGAGGAATAGGGTGCGTTCATCCTTTGTGGCAAAACCGTAGAGAGTCCATGTGTCCTCACGGATTGCCTCATATACGAAGAGGCGTGCTTCGCTCTTGTTTTGGAGGAAAGTGTAGGTGTTGAGTGAGATATTGAGTAGGTATCCCACTCCGTGACATTCTATTGTTGCTGTGGTCGGAGTCAGTTCATCGACGATTCCGCGTACATATTCTATCATTGGTTATAAGTTTGTAATGTAAACCTTGTTTTCTACTGCAAAGGTAACAATTTAATGGCTTTTCTGCAATTTTTCTTGATAAAGTGTTCTTTGTTTAATTATTTTTTTGTTTATTTGCAATCGAAAATCACGAAAAAATCTAATTCAATGGAAAAAGTATTAGGAAAGATATCACAAATCATTGGCCCTGTCGTCGATGTGCATTTCCCTGCAGAGAAGATGCCACGCATACATGATGCTGTAAGCATAACTCGTGATGGTGGCAAGCGACTTGTAGCTGAGGTGCAGCAGCATCTTGGTGAGAATACTGTGCGTTGTGTGGCGATGGAGTCAACTGATGGTCTTCGTCGTGGCATGGAGGTGGTTGCAATGGGACAGCCAATCACGATGCCAATAGGTGAGCAGGTCAAGGGACGACTGATGAATGTAAGTGGTGATCCTATCGATGGCATGGACGAGATGAGTCGTGAAGGTGCTTTGCCTATCCATCGTGAGGCTCCTAAGTTTGACGAACTCACTCCTGCTCAGGAAGTGCTCTATACAGGTATCAAGGTTATCGACCTTATTGAGCCATACGCTAAGGGTGGTAAGATTGGTCTCTTCGGTGGTGCTGGTGTAGGCAAGACCGTGCTTATCCAGGAACTTATTAATAATGTGGCAAAACGAGGCAATGGTTTCTCGGTTTTCACAGGTGTAGGTGAGCGTACTCGTGAGGGTAACGACCTTCTCCGTGAAATGATTGAGTCGGGTGTCATTCGCTATGGCGATAAGTTCAAGGAGGCAATGGACGAAGGCAAATGGGATCTTTCTCTTATAGATAAGGAGGAACTCAAGAAGTCGCAGGTGTCACTTGTCTTCGGACAGATGAACGAACCTCCTGGTGCTCGTTCTTCGGTAGCACTTTCAGGTTTGACTGTTGCCGAGAGTTTCCGTGATGCTGGTAAGGCAACAGGCGAGAAGCGTGATATCCTTCTCTTTATCGATAATATCTTCCGTTTCACTCAGGCAGGTTCTGAGGTGTCGGCACTTCTTGGTCGTATGCCTTCAGCCGTAGGTTATCAGCCTACACTTGCTTCGGAAATGGGTAAGATGCAGGAACGCATCACTTCTACAAAGGACGGTTCCATCACTTCGGTTCAGGCGGTATATGTGCCAGCCGACGACTTGACCGACCCAGCTCCTGCTACTACATTCTCGCATCTTGATGCCACTACAGTGCTCAACCGTAAGATTGCCGAACTTGGTATCTATCCAGCTGTTGACCCACTTGATTCTACATCCCGTATCCTCGACCCTAATGTAGTTGGTGAGGACCATTACAATACGGCTCAGCGAGTTAAGCAAATCCTCCAGCGCCAGAAGGAACTTCAGGACATCATCGCTATTCTCGGTATGGAAGAACTCTCGGATGAGGATAAACTCACTGTAAGTCGTGCTCGTCGAGTACAGCGTTTCCTCTCTCAACCATTTGCTGTGGCTCAGCAGTTTACTGGTGTGCCAGGTGTGATGGTCAGCATCGATGATACCATCAAGGGTTTCAAGATGATTCTCGATGGCGAATGTGATGACCTTCCAGAACAGGCATTCCTTAATGTCGGTACTATTGAGGAGGCATTTGAGAAGGCGAAGAAGTTGAAGGAACAAGCAGGATAGACCCACCCCCTTCCCCTCCCTAAATGGAGGGGAGTAGATACTAAGATAAACATGAAATTAAAGATAGTTACTCCTACAGGTGTGAAGTATGAAGGCGAGGTTAGTAGAGTGCAGTTTCCTGCTGCTACTGGTCTTGCTGAGATACTTGAAAACCACGATAAGATGATTGCTGCTGTGCGTACGGGAGAAATCATAACTGACAAGGAAAAGTTTTCTTGCAATGGTGGTGTGCTGAAGGTGGAAGATAATGTCGTGACGGTAGTATGCGAGTAAAGTTGCAATTCTATAGTACAGTTGTTTGCTTGTTGGGCATAGTACTTGGTTTTGCCTGCAAGATTTGGTTTCCTGCGATGTGGTTTGACGGCTATATCGTGATATTGCTGTTTTACTATCTTATAGAGATGATAGTATCGTTTTTGTTGAGTAAATATGAAGGTAAGATGTCGCAGGATTCACTCGAAGGTAAGACATTCGTGAAGAAATATCTGTTGATAAAACTCGTAAAGCTCTTTGGAGCACTTGGCATAATCGGAGTTTATCTGACAGTGATGAATGACAATCCGAATGGTCATCAAATGGAGTTTACGGCTTGTGCCATATTCTTCTATTTGATATATCTTGCAATGGAAACATACATAGTGGGAAAACATATCAAGAGCGAAAGTAAATGAAAAGATACCTTTATATATTAATAGCATTACTGACTTTCTCGACAGCTGTGCGTGCCGAAGAGTTTGATGTGGGCGAAATGATTTCCGAACATCTCAGCGATTCGTATGAGTGGCATATCGCAGGTCATGTAGCTATACCGCTACCTGTCATTGCTTATAGCAGTATGACTGGTTGGCATGTGTTCATGTCGGATAAGTTGGAAGAAAGCGGGATGTATGACGGATTATGTATAGATGAAGAAACTGGAAAGATTCGGGAACTGCCTGTTTTCGAAGATAAGGACGGTTATCCTCATGCCACATCAGATGCTTTCTTTATTGACCTTTCCATAACAAAGAATGTTCTCGAACTCTTCATCGTCTGCATAGTTCTTTGTTCGGTCATACTCTTCGTAGCTCATTGGTACAAAAAGAATGGCTACAAGAAAGCTCCGGGTGGATTCATCGGTGCGATGGAATATGTGATAGAGTTTGTGGATAATGAAGTGGCGAAGGACAGCATTGGTGAAGGCTACGGTCGCTTCTCTCCATATCTGCTCACCGTATTCTTCTTCATCTTGACTTGCAACCTCTTCGGATTGTTCCCAGTATTCCCTGGAGGAGCTAATCTTACAGGCAATATCTCCATCACTATTGTTCTTGCGATAAGTGCATTCATAGCCATCAATTTCTTTGCATCAAAGGCATATTACAAGGATATCTTCTGGCCTCATGTGCCGTTGTTCCTCAAGGCTCCAGTGCCTCTTATGCCAGCAATCGAATTTATCGGAGTGTTCACCAAACCCTTTGCACTCTGTATTCGTCTCTTTGCAAATATCTTTGCAGGTCACACGGTGATACTTGCACTTACAAGTCTCATATTCATCACCGTGACAATGGGTGTGGCTATCAACACAGGTATGACCATCGTGGCTGTGCTCTTTGGCATATTCATGAACTGTATGGAACTCTTCGTGGCAGTTCTTCAGGCTTATGTCTTTACCATCCTTACTGCCACATTCATAGGAATGGCTCAAAACGAATAATAAAAATAATTAACAACTTAAAAATATTTAAAACTATGATTCTTCTTGAAGCAGCAAATCTCGCCCCTGTAGGCGCAGCAATCGGTGCAGCAATCGCAGTTATTGGTGCAGCATTTGGTATTGGAAACATTGGTAAGTCAACCGTTGAAAGTATTGCCCGTCAGCCATCGGCATCAGGTGATATCCGTTTTGCAATGATTCTTTCAGCTGCCTTTATTGAAGGTATTGCATTCTTTGCGGTAGCGGTTTGTTTCATGGCAGTTAGTAAGTAATCATGAACATACTAACACCAGATCCAGGACTCCTCATCTGGATGGCGATTTCGTTTACGGCGGTATTCCTTATTCTGTGGAAATTTGGTTTCCCGATTATCACAGACGCTATAAAGAAGCGAAAGGAATTCATCGAGCAGTCGCTCGTTGCCGCAGAAGAGGCAAACGAGAAACTTGCTGGCATCCAAATGGAAGGAGAACGTGTTCTTGCTGATGCCAAGTCGCAGCAGCAGGAGATAATAGCTGGTGCTATGGCTGAAAAGCAGCAGATTGTCACAGCAGCAAAGGAGCAGGCTTCTGCCGAAGCACGCAAGATTGCAGAGGAATCTGCTAAAAGTATAGAAATCGCCAAGCAGAATGCTCTTAAGGATGTGCGTGGTGAAGTCGCAGGACTTGCCATCAGCATTGCAGAGCAGATTCTGAAGGAGAAGATGTCGGACGACAAGGCTCAACAAGAGGCTATCGCAAAAATGATTGACAAGTTATGAACGGTAGTATAGCAACAAGATATGCTCGTGCCCTCTTCATTGAGGCACAGGCTCAGTTCGCAGATAAGATTATCTACGACCATCTTGGTATGCTCTATTCCAGCATGAAAGCGGCTCCCGACTTGCAGTTCGCACTTGCCAATCCACGAGTGGATAAGGACACGAAGTATAAGTTACTTGTCACAGCATCGGGCATCAATTCTGGTGCTTGGGCAAAGGAAGGTACGGCACCTGTGGTGCAGAGCTACGATCATACCCTTTACACTCGTTTCCTCCAACTCGTTCTCGAGCATCGTCGTGAGCAGTATCTGCGTATGATGATACTTGTGTATAGCGACCTCTATCGCGAACACTACAAGATAGACAAGATTGTGTTTGAGACCGCTGTTCCTGCTTCGCCTGAGAATATAGAGAAGATGAAGGAACGAGTCTCTGCCAAGACAGGTCGTGAGGTGGAGTGTGTCACTCATGTTCGTCCCGAACTCATCGGAGGTTTCCGTCTCCGCATTGGTGATATTCGATACGACTACAGCTATGCAACCAAGCTGGAAAAGATTAAATTAAAACTTAAAAATTAAAAGTTAAAATTTCGTAAGCACCCACAAGGAATGCCGCACGCTAAATTTTAATTTTTAATTATTAATTTTTAACTTATAAACTATGGATAATATAAAAGTTAGTGAAGTAACAGCGATGCTCCGCCAGCAACTTGCCGACATCGAGAATGATGAACGCATAGGTGCAGAGGCTGAGGTGGGAACCGTGCTTACCGTATCGGATGGTGTGGTTCGTATCTATGGTCTTCGCAATGCAGAGGCGGGAGAACTCCTTGAGTTTGACAATGGTATGCAAGCCATCGTGATGAACCTTGAGGAGGATAATGTCGGTGCTGTGCTTCTCGGTCCTACAGATAATATTGAGGAAGGTGATACAGTGAAGCGTACAGAGCGCATCGCTTCTATCCCTGTCTGCGAACAGATGATAGGTCGTGTGGTCAACACTCTCGGACAACCAATCGATGGTGAAGGCGAAATCTGTGGTGAAGCATGTCAGATGCCACTTGAACGCAAAGCACCAGGTGTTATCTATCGTCAGCCTGTGAACGAACCTCTCCAGACGGGTCTCAAGGCGGTCGATGCTATGATTCCTATCGGTCGTGGTCAGCGAGAACTCATCATCGGTGACCGTCAGACTGGTAAGACTGCCATTGCAATCGACACCATCATCAATCAGCGCAGTAACTACGAAGCAGGCAATCCTGTATATTGTATATATGTGGCAGTAGGACAGAAGGGTTCTACCGTAGCCACTATCGTGAATACCCTCAAGCAGAAGGGAGCGATGGACTATACCATCGTGGTTAGTGCAACTGCTTCCGACCCTGCAGCCATGCAGTATTTCGCACCATTCGCAGGAGCTGCTATCGGAGAGTATTTCCGCGATACTGGTCGCCATGCACTTGTGGTATATGATGACCTCTCAAAACAGGCTGTTGCCTATCGTGAGGTGTCACTTATCTTGAAGCGTCCTTCTGGTCGTGAAGCATATCCTGGTGATGTGTTCTATCTCCACTCTCGTCTCCTCGAACGCGCTGCCAAGATTATCAACCAACAGGAAGTGGCAGAGAAGATGAACGACCTTCCAGATTCCCTCAAGGGTAAGGTGAAGGGTGGCGGTTCGCTCACAGCCCTCCCAATCATTGAGACTCAGGCAGGTGATGTGTCAGCATATATCCCAACCAATGTGATTTCCATTACCGATGGTCAGATCTTCCTTGAGACAGGACTCTTCAATCAAGGTGTGCGCCCTGCTATCAATGTGGGTATCTCCGTTTCCCGAGTAGGTGGTAATGCTCAGTTGAAGGCAATGAAGAAGGTGGCAGGTACACTCAAGATTGACCAGGCACAGTACCGCGAACTTGAGTCGTTCTCAAAGTTTGGTGGTGATATGGACCCTGTGACTGCCTTCACTATCGACAAGGGACGCAAGAACTCGCAGCTCCTCATCCAGAAGCAGTACTCTCCAATGCCTGTTGAGGAACAGATTGCCATCCTTTATTGTGGTACACACGGACTCCTTCGTAATATCGAAGTCAGTCAGGCTCGTGCATTTGAAGTTCAGTTCCTTGACCTTCTCCGCACCACACACAAGGATGATGTACTCGTTCCGCTTTCACAAGGCAAGATTGATGATGGCATCACAAAGATAATTGAAGAAGTAGCTTCTAATATAAAGAGCCCCCTCTAACTCCCCCATTGGGGGAGGACTGTAGGATGTAATAAAAAACTGCTATAAACCATGCGCAGCCTAAATGGTACATGGTTAAATCGTAAATAATTAGATGGCTTCACTAAAAGAAATAAAAGGTCGTATTGCTTCGGTACAGAGTACACAGAAGATAACGTCAGCTATGCGTATGGTGGCGAGTGCAAAACTCCACCGTACGCAGATGATGACGCAGAACTTCCTTGTCTATATCGAAGAAATGAAGTCGATAGTGGAGAAGTTGGGACATTCTGTGGATAATGAAAATGCTGCAGAACCTCGTCGCATTGCTCTCATCCCGATATCTTCTGGTTCTGGACTTTGTGGTGCGTTCAATTCCAATATAGCAAAAACCACAAAGGCTGCCATTTCCGAATACAAGTCGAAGGGCATAGAAGTGCAGTTGATTCCAATCGGCAAGAAGATTCTTCACGACTTAAAGAAGGAAGGAATCACCTGTACCGAAGATTTCTGTCTTTCTGCAGAGGAAGTAGGAAAGGGTGATGCTTTTGCAGCTTGTTGTCATCTTGTGAAATACCTTCAAGAGCAACTATCTTCAGACAAGATAGACGGTGTAGAATTCATCTACCATCATTTCCATAGCATGGGCAAGCAGATAGTGACTCGTGAACCGCTTGACATGTCCGTGCCTCAGTTGCAGACATTGAAAAAGGAAGATAAGGAGTATATCACCGAGCCAAACGAAAACGAACTTCTTGCGGAGCTTCATCCTAAGATGCTCAACTCCAAAGTCTATGGCATCATTCTCGACTCCGTTACCTCCGAACATGCAGCCCGAATGCTTGCCATGCAGACGGCAGATGATAACGCAAAGGAACTCCTGCAAGAACTCACGCTCCTCTACAACAAGTCTCGCCAGCAAGCCATCACCAACGAACTCATCGACATCATGGGTGGCAAGGTGGCACAGTAATCAAATGCAAACAAATCAGACAACTACCAAAAGAATAAATGTGGCGGATAGCCTTCGCGGATTTGCGATGGTGGGCATTATCCTCATTCATTTTCTCGAACATCTTAACTTCTACAGTTTCCCAGAACCTACAGTGTTTGAACAAGGGCTCTGGGACACTGTGTTTTATCTTGGGGCAAATAAGATGTATGCCATCTTCTCTATGCTCTTCGGACTCAGTTGCTACATACAGCATCATAACCAGGAGGTGAAGGGGCAGGATTTTCGTCCACGCTTTGCATGGCGAATGGTGCTTCTCTTCCTTTGGGGAATGTTCGACCTTGTATTCTTCAATGGTGATCTATTGTGTACTTATGCAGTATTGGGACTTTTCCTCATTCCTCTTGTCAGGGCAAAGGGTTGGGTGCTGTGGCTTGTGGCAGCATTGCTGTTCGTGCAACCAATAGAGGTGGGTTATGAGATTGCAGGACTCATTGACTCTTCTGCCCAACCGATGAATATCGACATCAGTAAGTATTGGGCAATGTGCTATGATGCTTGTGCAAATGGTGGTTTCCTTGATGTGGCAAAGGCAAATCTCACGGGAGGACTCCAAATCAATTTCGGATGGGCAATACAGCACGGACGACTCACGCAGACTCTTCTTTTGTTTGTTGTTGGTATGATAATAGGTCGTCGTCGCCTCTTTATTAACGAGGGCAATAATCTTCTGGTGTGGAAGAAGATAATCTGTGCATCAGTTGTGCTTTTTGCCGTTACACAGACTATTCTCAATACCGTGTCATTTGACACCCTTTCACCTGTGATGCGTAATAGCCTCAGCATACAAATCACGTCTTGGCGCAACTTCGCTATGATGTCCTTCTATGTAGGCTGCATCACCTTATTGTATTATAAGACAAAAGTACAGTCGGCACTCCACCACCTTTCGTATATTGGAAAGATGAGTCTTACCGCCTATCTCCTTCAGTCCATCATCGGTGGTTTCCTCTTCTACCATTGGGGACTCAACCTGCACCTTGTCAGCAGTCACGGCATCAGTTTCGTTCTCGGCATCATCTTCTGCATCTGTCTTTATTTCTTCTGCCGCTTCTGGACCTCTCGTTTCCGTCGAGGTCCACTCGAAGAGATATGGTCAAGACTGACTTGGATGTTTGGAGAGAAATAAAAAACTGCTAACGATATGCAGTTTTGCATAAATTATCCCGCACTATCATCACTGACGGTGCGGGATAATTTTGTATATCTATCAACTAAAGAATGGGATAGGATTTGCCATTCATTTCTTTCAGGTTTATTATGTCTTGCATGGTGTTCACTATACTCACAATGCCGAAGCAGATGAGGCAGGAGAGTAGGGTGGTGGTGATGAGGCGTGAGTTCTGCTGGATGAAAAGCAGAATACCGCTTTGCACGTTGAACGAGAATAGATGAGCATCATCTGATATGGAGAGGATGAATGCTAACAATCCTCCTCCACACAAGATGCCAAGCACGAAGGCTACAACCATGCAGTATTTATATCTTCGGATGCAAGCCTCCTCGTGCTGTTTCAAGAACTCAACCGCATCGAGTCGCTTGTTGAGTGATGCAAGGAATTGGTCGCTGTCATCGAATGATGGTTTTGCTGCGAGGAAAAGGTCTGCAAGTTCTTTATCTTTTGTCATAACTTTAGTTTTTCTTTTAGTTTGTCACGACCTCGTGAGAGTTGTTTCTTTACGGCATCTTCCGAAGAATCCGTGATGGCTGCTATCTCCTTGATGGAATATCCGTTCATGTAGAACATCACGATAGCAGAGCGTTCCTTAGGAGGAAGTGTGCCAAGGGCTATGTAAAGTTCTTGATGTTCAAAGGAGGAGTCGGCAGATGATGAGGCTGTGATGCCTCGTGCCTTGTCCAGTTCTTCGAGAGTCCTTCGACTTGCCTTATGATTAAGAAAGGTGTTGTGAGCAATCTTGAACAACCACGAGCGGAACTTTCCCCGTTCCTCATAACCTGATGACGAGAGATAAGCCTTGACAAGAGCATCCTGACCTATGTCGTCTGCATCATCCCGATTGCCACAACATAGGGCAAGCAGGAAACTACGCAGTGCCTCCTGCTCACTCCGTACAAGTGCTATGAACTGTTCTCTTGTCATGGATGGTTACTTCTGCTTCATGTTCTGTTCTTCTGCTTCCATCTCTTTTGCGAGCATCTTCTTGCCGATGTGATAGTTGGCAAGGAATGCTATGCATACGGCTAACATTACCAATCCTCCCCATATTGATACGAGCTCATCGCTGTATGCTCCAATATTAGCGAAATCGAGATAGACTCCAAATCCTGTCAGACCTATGCCAAAGAACATAGTGAACATTCCCCACTGCAATTTTTTCAGCAGTTTCTCCTTTATCAGTTTCTCAGGCTTGTTCATCTGCTTCACCAAATCCTCGATATTGATGTCTGCATTCTTCTCCAGAGCAGCAAGGATGATTTCCTTTCTGTTCTTTTCCGACTCAGTCTTCTTTCTTAATATGAGAAATACTATTGTGATAGGGAGGATTACGCTTGTTCCTAAGACAATGATGATGCCTGTGATGTGACTACTAATCATATTCTTTTCTGTTTTTATTTGTTAAACTTCATGTTGATTTCAGAACCGATTCACATACATAACAAGTCGAGTCCGTGAAAAGTGACATGAGGTATTGATAATTTTGCAAAAATAGTAAAAAGGAATTAGATAGTTCGCTTATTCATAATATAAAATGTGTTATATTGTATGAAGTTTGAAAATTATTATTTACCTTTGCACAAAACAAACGAATATGCTGACAGATTATAGGCAACTATATGAGGAGACGGTAAAGCTGTATAAGGAACAGGTTTCGGGTAAGTTTGCTGTCGATGATTTCAAGGAGTATAATGAAATATTATTCTCCTGCCATAGTTGTGCGATAGAGGGAAATTCTTTCTCGGTCGATGATACGAGAGCCTTGAAAGAACAGGGCTTGGGCATGATACCTAATAATAAACCTCTTGTTGAGGCTTTTGAGATACTTGACCATTTCCGTGCATACGAAGAGATGATAAGTACGCTCGATGCTCCCCTGACCGAAGATTATATTAAACGACTTCATTTTCTGCTTACAGAGCATACCATAGCGTATCGCCATCCAGGTGCAAAGCCTGGAGAATACACAGATGTCGATATGGCTGCAGGAAATACCATGTTTGGCGATCACGAAGCACTGATAGCACAAGTTCCTCGTTTGCTTGAATCTACCGAGAAGGTGCTGACATCTGACATACCTATTATGGAAATAGTGGCTCGTTTCCATGCTTTCTTCGAGTATCTGCATCCTTTCCGTGATGGAAATGGCAGACTTGGTCGTTTGCTTGCAAACAAACTCTTGCTTCAGGCAGGTCAGCCCCTGCTCATCATACCTCTCGAAGCCCGTGATGAATATATCAACTGTCTCAAACTCTTCCGTACTGATACGCAGGAGCATCTCATCCAGTTCTTCTACAAGACTTCTGTTCTTCGTATGCAATCAGAGATTGAACAAAAGAAGAATATGACTGAAAACTTCACACAAGGTTTTGACTTCTTGAAGAAATAAATAATTAGGTATATGCGCTTAGTGCGCACTAAGCACATATACCTAAAACTCCATACATATTATCATAATGTGGCTCTTTAGTGTTTTAATTGAATAAATTGTTCAATGAATTGGGGTGTTCATCGTCGATGAACGCATGTTTATCGCATGATGAGCGTGTGTTTGTCGCTTGATAAACGCGAATGAATCGGTCTATGCTTGTTTTGTGTTATTCAAACGTATAAAACATCCTATTTTTATAAAAAATAATTTTTATTTTTGAGAAAAAAGGTACATAGGTACATAATTTGGTTGTATGTATAAGATAATCAAATTGATATGCAATGTATCTTTGTATGTACCTTGTATGTATCTATGTACCTTTATATGCCTAAAAACGTCATTTTAGCCTCCTATTCAGCGTTTTTAGCCGTTGTATAAGCACTATCCGGGACGTGTTTTTGAGTATAAATAAGGTTGAATACTCATTCTTATTAGTTAGAAAGGCGACTGTCAAGCGGCTGACAGTCGCCTGTCAATATGCTTGACAGTCTGCAGTTGACACTAAAACTATGTACCTATGTACCTTTGAAAATTAAAGGTACATACAAAGGTACATAAATATATATTGTTGTACACCAAGTAGATATGGCGAAAAAATCGCCTTTATGTATCTATGTACCTTACTTTTAAGCTTTTTAAAATATTTTTGAGTTGCACGATAAGAGTGCTGCCTCTTTCATTATTTAAGGTTAGTTTGCTTTTTCTGAATGGTTATCTCCCCATACTCACTCACTTTGTTAATGTGGCTAATCCATGTGAAGAATTCTTCTGCATCATTGTTGCTCCATTGTGAGAAGAGGTTGTTTTCCTTGCCATCAATCTTCAGTTGACTAAGGTCGAGTCCGATGTAAGGTAGGCACCATGTGTCTTTGTCGTCAGCATCAATTACATATATTGTTCTGTCATCGAAGCGGAATTCTGCAACATGCTCCTCTCCGTTCATCTCAAAAGAGAGTACGACTGGATGCCAATTGAAATTGATGTAGGCTGTGTGTATCTCAGGTGTAGGGTCGCCCTTTATGTTGTAATCTCCCTGTATGTTAGTGTTGGGGAGTTTGGCAAAAGCCTCCTTCAAAGCCTTGTCCTTTATGCAGTTTGCCACCCAACTGATAGGGAAGTCGGGATATGAAATCTTTCTGTCGTAGTATCCTCCAACCATGAATTCGTAGTTCAAGATGGAATCCTCGTCTCCAACCCTCCACCAAGTTCCGTTCTCACCCTGAAACTTCTCCTCGCTGCCATCGAGCATTACCACTCTCAGCTTTCCCTCGTAAGTGCCAGCAAGACTGTCGGCTATCATCTTGTCCAATCCGTGTTGCTGGATGTAAGTGTATCTGTAAACAGGTTCACGATCGCACGAGCATACTATTGCCATTATTGCTAATAGCACGAAAAACATTCCTTTCTTCATAATAATGTGAATTTTTAATTATCCTATTATATTAAACGATTGCATAGCGTAAAATATTGTATGGAAAGGATAGTATTAATATACGATATTCTTCCCTTTTCGCCAAATGATTATATTTCTTTTTTTGCATTATCGGTCACTTCTTCTTTTTTTTCGACAACTCCGATTATGCCATACTAACCCTCCATTTTCGGCAATTTATGTTAAAAACATCATTCAAACTACACTTTGTACCATCTATATGCTCGTTATTTTCTGAAAAATAAGTATCTTTGCGACAGTAGGGTACTTACCCTAATCCTCGTTGTCAATCGCCATAGCGACGCTTTTGGCAGAAAGAGCGGGAATGTTTAGAAAGAAGATGTAAAAACTAATTTGTATAGAGGAAAGATATGGAAGCTGTAATGAATACAAATTCAACGAGCGTAAACACTGTTGATGCTATTTGGAATCTGATTCAATGTCAAAGCGTGTCTGTGCGCAAAGCACTTGCGAAACGCATGATTGAGGCTGAAGAGAAAAGAAAGACATTACGCCAGCAGGAAATGGTGGAAGAAACGCTTGGTCGCGCATTGGATGAAGTACGCGAATCTGAGCGTACAGGTAAAGCGTTGATGTCATTTGATGATTTCTTGAAAGAGGTTAATTCGTAGTTTGCATTTATGAATATTATATTTTCCTCAGGTCAAGAATTCCTCCGTCAATTTAAGCGTCTTAGCAAGAAATACAAGTCTCTTGTTAATGATATCGTTGTGCTTCGAAATGAATTGATAGAGAATCCCGATCAAGGTACGGATCTTGGAAATGGAGTCCATAAAGTCAGAATGGCTATTTCTTCCAAAGGGAAAGGCAAGAGTGGAGGGGCGCGTGTGCTTACTTTGAATATTCTTGTTTCTGAAGCTACAGAGAAAAACCTTCATATTACATTCTTGACCATTTACGACAAAAGCGAGATTAGTAATGTCTCAGAGTCGTATATTGAAGAACTTGTAGATAAGCACATTAAGAATCAATGAATTGTTGTTGGATTCGGAAGTCGTTGAGGGGCCTGTACATACTAATGTACAGGTCAAATTTTTTATAATAAATCCGTGCAGAACTTTCGCAGCCCTGCACGGTGGTAACCGGTTGTACAATTTCTTTTATGAAAAACTTTTTACTTTATATTTAGCATTGCTTTGTTCATCTTGTTCATGTACTTCTCGGTGAGCTTGTTGACTTGCTTCTGGCATTTCTGAGCATTTGGGGAGAGAGAACCGAAATGCTTATATAACTCGTTGAATGCCTGATTCTGCGGCTTGAAGAGATCATCGATAGCACCTTTGTACACACCTATTATAACATTCGCAGGAAGGCCTTGTTTGTTTATCACATTGATAAAATCCTCAACAAGTTTATCAAGCTCATTATTTAGTTTTATAATGTTTTTGAAAGAAGACTCAACAGGAATAGTGAGCATATTAGGTGTGGCAGCTATTATTTCTTTTATAGACTTGTATGAACTTTTTATAGTTTCAAGTTTCTGTTCTATTAGTTTGCCTTTTTGTTCAATTATTATTCTCTGTTCAGGTGTTACTCTGTCTAAAGGATTATCTACAGCTACTGCCTGATGCCATTCTTCCTCATTATGTGTAGTATCAGTACTGTCTTCATATCCACCAGTCAACTCCACATCGTCATTCTCTTTACCCTCGAACATGCTCTTGCCCGAATAAAGACCTACACGTCGATCATAGTCATAATCTCCATTATAGTATCCATTGTGTGTGGTGATGTGATAAGTCTCACCTGGCACCATGTCGATGTTAGTCCAAAGTTTGCAGAGCGAACCATCTGGCATTACAGTACGGATGCGACCACCCATACGCTTGTCAATATCTACGCTGATGTTAAAACGTCTGTCTCTTGAAACAGGCATTGGGAGAATGTTGTCGTGAGTCTTCATATACTCTTTCAGTTCCTTGTATGAGTTGGTCATCATCGTGAGACGGTTCAGTTCTTCGTATGTGTCAGCCATGTAGAAGACATATAGTGAATCTGAAATGTCATCGCCCATGCGACCATCAAGTGTGAAAGTCTTGCTTGTGTCTTTCTCCATATTCTTCTCGAAAAGGTCTGGACGGAGAGAGGTAATCATGTAGATGTTTCCTTCCACATTCTCGGCATCTTTATTTTCCCACACGATGGCATATACATCGCGAAGTTGAGGATTGGTCGGATTCTTTACTGCCATATACCACATATTTTGATTTGAGCGTGTGCGAATACGGACAGTCTTTGTGTTACCATTGCCTGTAGCGACCTTGATGCTGAAGTTGTCGTGATTGCCATTTGCGATGTGCATAAGCTGATAGCATACAGGTTCGTCCTTATGGAAATCGTCAGCTATCATGGTGATGCGAGGTTCGCTCTTCTTGCACACGAAAGGTGTGATAACTTCCTTCGACTCGATGATGCCAGTATTAGGATTCTTGTTGATGGAATACACCTGGCTGTTCTTGTTTCCATAAAGGTCACAGATGAACTCAAAGGTTTTGATTACGTTGGTAGGTGTACTAACTTGCTTTCGCTGTGCATTTATTGTTGTTATTGCCATACAAGCAATAACCAACATGACAATTATTCTTTTCATAGTTTTTTTATTATACTATCCACCCGGATGGCAATTATGAATTATGAATTATTTCAACGCTGTATTTTCTAAATTATATCTTGAAATCTCAAGTTCCAACTCCACCCACTTGAGGTAAGCCTCGTTTGCCTGCTTTTTCATGAGAGCAATTTCCTCTTTCGTGTATTTGTAGTTTTCGGGGCGAGTGATAGGAATATCTCGCTCGGTGAGCATTCGTGGTTGAGGTTCGGCGGTAGGAGTTTCTTCGATGACAGTCACTTCTTGCTCTGCCACATCTACGTTCTCTTGTAGAACTTCCACCTTTGCGAGTTGCTCATCAATCGTGACCACTTTAGTAGTATGAACCTTTGGCTCTGCCTTGATTTCTGGTTTGATGTTGGCAGTTATTTGTTGAGGCTTCACATCTTCCACCGGCTCTACCTGCTGATGCTCGGTAGGAACGTCCACTTTGGCAGTCTTGACTTCTTCAATGTCAATGATGTCTTGTTTTGGTGGCATGAGGAATATCATTACCACTCCTGCTACACAAGCTGCTGCAATCCACGGCCAGAAAGTGTGGCGATGCGACACGACAGGCTTGCTGTTCACCTCCTTCTCCACACGCTGCATGAGTCGTGCATTAAGGTCGGCAGGCATAGGAGGATGTTCTGCTTCGTTCTGCCTGATTGCTTCGTGAATATTCTTTATATCTTGTTTCATTTGTCTAACATTTTAATAATTTTACAGAGTTTCTTTCTTATTCTACTGAGTCTTGATGCCACTGTGGTCGGTAAGGATTCCGTAATGTAAGCTATATCTTTCAGACTCATCTCATCGTAATAGAACATGGTGATGATGGCTTGCTCGTCGGGAGGAAGATGATGGATGGCAGTTCGGATGATTTGCACCGTCTCTTCATTTGGACTACCGAGAGTCTCTTCGACTTCTGCTTCCGAAAGTGCTTCCGCCTCGCCCTCACTGTCCTCGAAGTATATCAAGGCTTGCCGCTTTCGTCTTAGGAACGTGATGGACTCGTTGTAGGCTATTCGTGAGAGCCAAGTCTTGAGCGAGGATTTAGTCTCATCATACATATTTATATTACTGAAGACTTTGATGAAAACATCTTGATACACCTCCTCTGCATCCTCCACCGCAGGAACGAGTCGCACGACCTGAGCCCAGACGTAACCTCCGTAATGCTCAAGTGCTTGCTGTTGCACTTTGGGACTTCGTCGCCTCAGTCCCTCAATGATATGTGTCTCAGTATCTGTTATCATTTCTGTTGTCTTCTGTTTATATATACGAGTGTAAGGGGGAAAATATTGCAAGTATGCAAGAAAATTTTGTTTTACTATATAAATTCAATATGATATAATAAACCCGTGCAGAACTTCACAGCCCCGCACGGTGGTAACCGGTTGTACTTTTATTTACTAATCTACATTTTTATTTAATAACTTTTACTTTCTTATTCGCTGAGATATTCTTTCAGTTTTTCTTCCATGTTTGTCTCGATAATCTGTTCTTTGTGCCAAATCTGCTTGCCGTCGGGACTGACTACCAATGTGGAGTTGCCATATTCGTATGGGTAGAGTTTGGAGAGGTAGTTGAACTGATACTTCATGAGGTAGTAGAAGTCGCCTTCCTGCTCCTTCATGCCATTCGTGAATTTTTCATTGTCAGCATATTCACCACCAGCTATATATACAAAATTTACCTTGTCTTTATAGTATGCTTTTAAATATGATGTACTATCAAAATAGCAGTATTTGCTGATGGTAATGATTGTGGGTTTGCCATTGTTGTACTTTGCTATCAGGTTGGAGAGAATGGCATCTCCTTCGAGAGAACGGTCGAGTTCACATAGGCGTCCTTTGATTGGCATATTTAGTTTTACCTCTCGCTCCTCTTCTGCTTTCTTCATGCTTTTTCTGATGGCAGGTTCATATTCGGGAATTTCATGACATGCTTCAGAGAGTTTTGCCTCAGGGATGTAACTATCGCCGTACTCTATTCTTGATCTTAATAGCTCAGCACTACAAAGGCGACGAACATATTCATTCTGTACAGGAGCTATGCCTTGAGTATTCTGGTAGAAACTACATACGTCAGTTACTGACATTCTGTGATCAATGTAGAAAACCGCATTTCCAGGAATAGGGTTTACATCATTCCATGTTTGATATTTCTGAACTCCTCGTTCGTCGTAGTCTGGATGCTTATCTCTATAGAAAAAAGAATAGTCAGTCATAAAAGTAGGTGCATTGAATGCTATGTAACACTTCCACCATTCCTTGAACTCGGCACTCAGTTTCTTGTTTGAGTCAATCTCCTTTACTGCCTGAAGATATTTCTCGTGGAAGAGTTTGCTTGCATCCTCAGGATTTGTTGTGTCGTAAAGGAAAGTGGCATTATCACCATGCAAACCAAAAAGTGTCTCGTAGCAATACTTGCCGTCTCGTGAGATATAGTTGACGAGTTCGGAATTGAGCCTCTTGAATGGACCGTCAAACTGGAATGTGTTCTTCTTGCCATTGTAAGTGATGGTCGTGGTTTCACCAGGAACGAGGATTACGATTATATCCGCCGTTGTGAAGAAGGTTTCATCGCCTGGCTTTTGGAATGTCATACGAATGGTGGATTCTGCAGTCATTCCGATGTTGAGTTCTGCTTCGTATTTGCTATTTCCTTTGCTTATTGGTACAGGGTTTATGACAATGCCCGAACTGCTCATATCTTCAAAGAAGGTACGGCAAAATACACCTATTGGGATGCTTGCCACATCATAAGCTGCATCCTCAAGGACTATTTTGAGTTTTGCAGGTGCTTCGCTGAATACAGGTGGAGGAAGAACTTGAGCGTTTGCCATATTTGACAATGTTGCCATGATGAGTAGCATGAAAAGTCTTATTGCTTTCATAATCATTCTATCACTTTCGTTTTCTTATAATTCAATATCTTTTGATTCTTCTGTAAGTCTGCCACACGGACATTACGCAGTTTGATGCCTTCACCCCAGCCGGGAGAGTTTTCCACTTCATCAGTTGCATCAGCCTCGATGATATCGATGACGGTGCAAGTCTCGGGGAGAGGAGGGTAAATATCGACAAAACAAAGATATTCGCCTGCAATGCCCTGAATGAAATAAGTCTCGTCGAGAGGCAAACCGCTACCTGAACTCACATAATATTTCGTGCCAGTCTTGCAGTCGCGGATGTAACTGCCAGACTTCATCTGATAGAACGTCCTGTCCCATCCCATCTGATAGATGTGGCCCACGTAGGTATGTTCCTTCGTACACCATATAGCAGTCTCGCTCTGCGTATCGGTGATGAGTGGAGGGGCAACCGCCATCGTGTCGTTGTATGTGGCGAAGGTTGACATATCTGTAGGATTGTAGTTGTTGGCAGGAGTGATGAGGCGAGGGCGATTGACCTTTGGTGCTTCGTCATACTTTATCACATCCGTATCCTTCTGGTCATTACCGAGAGTGCTTACGTTGAAAGTCGCACCCTTCGGATTGTGGCTGATAAGTTCAAGCACTTTCTCTATGTCCTTTTCGTCCGAAACGGTGATGTTGTATGTCTTTGTGATGGTGCAACTCATTAGCACGGCACAACATGATATGATAGAAACGTATTTTTTCATTTTACTTCGTAGTCTTTAATCTTGATTGGTGAATAGAGTTTGTATTTGAGCCAACTGCAGAGATGCCACATCCGGACTATCTTCACATCGTCAGGAAGAGGTGGAAACTCCATCTTCAGGGCAAACGTCTTGCCTTTCATGTCTATGGCGTGGAATCCTGTGAACACAGGCATGTTCAATGGACGACGAGCCTTGTAGTGGTCCCCCGTTTCGAGGTCTTCGATGTAGGTCTGCTCACCACCAAACCAGAAGTATTCATCATCCGACTCTGGAGTGCCGACTACAGTCACGATAGTGTTGTTGGCATTTCGCTGAATGGTGAGACCTTCGTATGGTATGCGACTGTTGGTGTTGGCTGGGAGTTCGTAATATTTTGGATTGCCATCCGAAGCATACTCCACAACTTCCATCTTTGCTTCATATTCGATGGTGCTGTTTGTTGGCTTTGTGAATTTATCATCATCTTCTTCGGGTGTGTCTTCTTCGGCATTCAAATTGTCATTTTCTATTACAGTGGAGACTTCTTCCTTCGATTTGAGAGAGTGCAACTTAGGTGTTTTCCACTTATTGTTGTAAATGGTTTCTGCCTCACCAATGGTAAAGGTGAAAATGCAGAACATAAGCAGTACCCAAATGCCTGTACTCACTTTGCCCAACTTGCCAAGTGTGCCAGCAGTGCTGTTCTTCATCTCCAAGAAGCGACGACGGATGAAGGAGTGGTTGAATCCGTTTGCCACGATTACGCTGTCTTCTGCCACTTCTTCGAGAAGGATAGTCTGATAGCGAAGGATGTTTGCACCAGCATCTATCACACAGCGGTCTGCCTCGTATTCGTGAACATTGCGAAGTTTATTGCGTACCACCCACATTATCGGGTTGAACCAAAGGAGGCGAGCCATTACTTCAATAATCCAGACATCGATGTAATGCTTGTTGGTGATATGTGCCTTCTCGTGCATAAGGATGAGACGCTCCTTCTCTACCACCATATTTGCAGGCATAAAGATTGTCTCGTGGAAAGAGAACGGAGTTTTCACATCCTTTGAGCGAATGATTTTGAAACCATCATCGGTTATCTCTGTCTTCATCTTGCGTGAGATGAGGCACACCTTTATTAAATAGTAGGACATTATGAGAAGGAGTATGGCAGAAACTGCGAGAATGCCTAACTTGGCATAATTGATGTAGCCTGACTCAGCGAATACATTCACTTGCTTTGTGATAGACACTTTTGGGGCTTGTGTTTCCTGGCCTTCCACACTTATAGGGTAAGGTTTGCCATGCACCATAATAGCTTCTTGCTCTATTTCCACAATTGTAGGTTCTGGTTTGTAAACCTCCAGTGTGAATCCGCTCATCATCATGCTCACAAATGGAATCATGATAAGGTAAAGACGCATCAGTCTGTAGGAAGCTCGCTTGCGAAGCACTAACTGGTAGAATGCTAACAGCATGGCTGAACTTGCCAACAGTTTTGCGAAAATAATAAGGTAAGTCATATGTATAGGGGATTAAGGTTAATTGTTTGACATGATTTTCAGTATCTCTTCCATTTCCTCCTTGCTTATCTTTTCATGTTTTGCAAAGAAGAGAATGAACGACTTGAGCGAGCCTTTGAAGAGCGTGTTGCGAGTCTCGTCCATAAAACCCTTGATGTAATCTTCACGCGACATGATAGGATGATAGACATTAGCTTTGCCAACTTTCTCAAAACCAACAATGCCTTTGCGTGTAAGCACTTGCATCACTGTGAGGGTGGTGGTGTAGGCTGGTTTGGGTTCTTCGAGTACATCGTGCAGTTCCTGTACAGTAGCTTTGCCTTTATCCCAAAGGATGTTCATAAGGCGAAGTTCCGCTTTCGTGAGCGACTTGGTTCTTGTGTCAATTCTATCCATAAAATTAAGTGCTTTGATTTCCTTTTCGGGGGCAAAAGTAGTGTGAGGAAAAATGCTGTACAAATTATTTAATAGTAGTTGACACAAAAACTACGACATTTATAGTATGTTAACAATTATGCTATGATTGCCGTAGAGAAGTGTGAGGTGTTGATACTCCAAAGTGAAGTGCCTTTTATTGTCTGTTTCGATAAAAATGTAGGAATAATATTGCAAAGTTCGGGAAGACTATGTAACTTTGCAGTCAGAATTGTAGGACGGAGGGGATATTCTCGCCCGTTTTTTATATTCTTAGTTCATAAACCGTTATGCAGTATGAGATACAATAAGGATGAAGGACAATACTCTCGTGATGGTGTGTCGCAGCGTATGGGGCATATCGTGGGGGCGATGGCTGTGGTCTTGGCTGTTGTTGTAGGTGTGATGGCTCTGATGAGGATAGATTTTGGTGGTGAAGCAGAGGAGAATCCTGTACGCAATCAGGACTTGTACTTGATGAGTGTGTCGAGTCTGGAGCATGTTGCTACGGTGTCGAAAAAG
>CALBJW010000192.1 GCA_937893145.1 uncultured Prevotellaceae bacterium
TGAAGAAACATCATTCTCTGCTGTTGGTGATGATGGTCATGCTCCTAAGATTGTAAATGGCTATTGGTATGAATGGGATCCCACTTTTGGTACAGCTGGAGGCTACATGCCAACAGGTATAAAGGCAAAAGGAGAAGATGGGTTGCCTGGTGCCATTGTCAGGTTCTGCGGTTCTTGGGATTCAAATGTAACTTATGTAAAAAATGCCAATTTTATTGATGTCGTTATGTATGGTAGTGGCTATAGAAAATTGGCAGACACTATTGCTTCAAACAAAGGAACTGCACCTTCTTTAACTGGTGATAATTCCACATGGGTTGTATTCAGTAACTTCAAGGCTTTAGCAGCAAGTGTTCTTTTGGCAAATAGTGGATATGTTGATATTCTGGGTGCAGGAGCAATGTTCATTGGTGTGAATAGCAATGGTGTGACTCATAATAGTGATGGCAGCACATCGCTGTCTTCTACAGCAAAAGGATGGGTTATAACAAATGGTTCTATTTACTATATAGAAAATGGCAAGAAGGGAGTGGAACTGACTGCGGATGGGTATATCAATGACCCAAACGGATTACATCTGAAGGTTAGTGGGAAGGCTATTGACCAGACTATCACTGATGGGTTTAATCAGATGGAGAGTGATGTGACCACAGCAGTGGCAACAGCCAATACCACAAAGAATGATCTGAACACTACCAAAACGAAACTGCTTGAGACAGGAATAGACATAATGGAAAAGGTCATCAGGCTTACGGCTGACAACTTCTATGTGCTAAACAACAAAGGAGAACAGAATATGTACCTTGATGAATTTGGCAATTTGTCTATCAATGGATGGATAAGTCAGAAAGTCACCACAATCAATTCTGTAGATGATTTGTGCAACATCGGTTTTCCGGTCAATAATACAGAAATGTGCATTCTCGAAGATGGTGAGGTAACAGGCACACTCACAAAGAATACAGTAACTTTGTATGCTAATGGTGCAGAAGTTTCAAAGCCGTCATATCCTCTTCTGACTGCATCGAACAGTGGATTCGCCACAAGGGTGATAAAGGAGGCTATATATAAGCATTGGGGCAATCAGGCAGAATTTGAGAACCACATTGCAATGGACATAGCTAAAATGAGTGGTATAATCAGTTTTGACTATCAGCCTGTAGGTTCGTCGGCGACTCATGTGGGAGACACGTTCTTGTGGCTACCTTGGATTTCCATCAGCTCTGGTGAGGCATGTGGACAGATACAGATACCTTCATCAAGTGCAATGGCAGTAAGGCTTGCACCATTGGGACATAAATACAATGGTGCAGAACTGTTCCTGACAGGTGATAGAGAGGTTAAAAAGCTTCCACCATACACAGGGAACTTCCAGCATGGAAGTGATGCATCAGTAACAGAGGGAAGCAGGAACAACTTCCCAAACAACTATGCTCTGTACTTCAATATTAGAGTGCTGAATGCCACGAACAATGGTGTAATTTATTCGGACAGATGTCTTGTGTATGAAAACAAGACTGGTGCAATGATTACCCTACGGACTGCAAGAATATGCTACAGGCTGGGTGATGCGGTAAGTTCAACTCAGTGCTCGGCATCAGGGGCAACCGTTACATTGACAAGTGGTGCAAAATACCTCTATGCCTATATTCTCATAAATGGAACATACAAGACAAATGAAGTGATAATAGGCACATACGCAGGAACTGGCATTGAGTTTCTTAGGACATTTACAAGATTTGGAAACCAGAAACCACATCTTGTTACATACGATGAAATAGTGTCTTGCGAGAACAATCGCGTGGTGATAAGGAACAACACCCCGTCATATATGTTTGTGGTGTATGATTCAAGTGATATTGATGTGAATTGCTATATACGAGGCTACAGTCTGCTGCCCCCTGGCACAAGCGAGGAGTTTGTGCTGACGAAGGAACTGGAAGAGTCTGGAAGCGAAACTCAGGGTGGTGTTACTGTTGAATTAAACATGCCAAGGTTCAGTTTCAAACCTCAGCACAAGCAAGCGTTTGACTTCAACAAGACACAATTTGATGAGTACAAATTTGGTGGTGATATTTACTTATAAAAACAAGCTATATGGATATAACTCAAAAAGAACTAATGAACTTGTTCTCGGTAGTGGGAAGCGTAGAGAACTCAGACATGTTTCTCTTGTACTCTCCTAACACGGGAACTACGGCAAAGGTGACAGCAGAGATACTGAGAGCCTATCTAAACAAAGGCTTCGAGATTGGCGTGAGTGATGCTGGTACACTTGTAATAGGTGGCATAGACACAGGAAAGAACATTGAATGTGTAGTGCCTCAGATGAGAGGTGGTGATATTGGCATCGAGGTAAGCTATGACAACGGAGAGACATGGCAGAGCCTTGTGACTTATGTTTCTATCGGCTTGAATCCTGCCATGTATCAGAATCAGATTAAAGCACTCCAGGATAACAAGGCAGAGAAGACTGAAGTGAAAGATGTTTCCGACAAAGTGGATGGAGTCTCTGCCATGTTTGACGGCATGAAACTGCACAAGCCTATGGATGAAGAGGCATGGCAACAGCTATCCTCTAATACAGAAGACCTTGATGCTTTCGGAATATATATGACATTTGAGGAATGATACGGTGGTGTGACGAAAACAAAAAGATCCACGAAGTGACAGGTATGTACTATGTGGATGCAGACAAGAATATCCATGCGTTGACAGAGGTGAACATGAGAACCTTGCTTGTTTGGGTATTGGCAAGGAGCAGCAGCTGCTACGGAAGTGGATGCTGGCAAGACAATCTCCCCTGGAGTGAGACTGATGCTTGGAAAGAATAGGACCCTACAGCAAAACTGTAGGGCACAGTGGTGAACTAACACATATTTATATATCATATATTATGGCAAAAATAGAAATATCAACCCACAGCTTTGAACAGGACGGCATTGACTTCCTGAGTTGGAAGGGTGAGAATGCAAAAGACGGCAAGGCGTACAGCGGCAAGGCTGTGCGTGAAGCCGCACAGAAAGCCTTAGGAGGTAAGTATGGCTATCTCAGATGGAAATTCAATGAGAGCCAGTCCATGTATTACCTACAGGCTTTCAACTCAGAAACTGACGCAAAGGCATACGACCAGGATCCGACAGCGTATGCAGGACTTTTGAAGCAGAACCTTCTCCTACCTATATCGACAGTGCAGGGTGACAGTTATATCGGTCAGCTGGCAAGTGATAAGGTAAGCGGTTCTGCCTACACGGTGAAGACAACTGGCAGTATGGAAGTGAAGGCTCGCTTCTATGCAGTGCATGTAAACGGTGTGCTCAACACCCAAGAAACATACAACTGCGTGGGAACTCTCCACATCCAAAGAAGCAACGACGGTCAGTCCTGGACAGAAGCGAGCTCTATGCAGATAACTGGAGCGGACAAAGATGCTACAAACTTCCCTGTCAGCATAAACCTCATGGAAGCACTTCCTTCAAATGCAGGTGCAATCATAGCTGGAACTTACTATGTGAGGGCGTATGTGACTTTCTCATACGAAAGTGACGGTGAAGCGAGAACAGGAACAACATCAAGCATTATGTATGTTGTGAATGCGGTCAACCTTACCATAAAGAACCTACGATCATATACAGTTCCGATTGATGCAAGCAATGGAGTTTTTGATTTGAGCTATCAGATAACAGGTGCAGTAGAGAAATGGCTGCATGTGGAGATAACAGGTCGTGTGGGCAGCGAAAACAAAATCTACACTATGACTCCAGAAAAGATGACTGCAAGCCAGAACTATCCTGCAAGCAGTCCTTGGATGAAGAGCATAGCGAACAATACTGCATACGGAATGCTTAGCCACGGAGTGCATACGGTCAGGGCTTGGATGAGTTGTGATGACGGTAGTGGAAAAGTGGATTCTAATGGCATTCCAAATGGATTAGAAAGCGAAAAGATCATTTCGCGTTTCATGGTAGTGAATGGCAGTGCTTCACAGGCAGAACTCACGGCACCTTACCTGATGCTGCAGCAGACACAGAACGAAGCAACTAATTATGTCCAGACTGTTCTTGCGTCATACGCTGTATGGAAGGCAGATGATGCAACCGTGCCGATGAAAGCGACTTCTACCCCTATTGATATGGCTATTGTCCTGAGCGACTACAGCGAGAGTGGAACAAACTTCAATGCAGAGTATCTGCGCATTGAAGACTCTGTTCTGCCAGGCGAGTCAAAGGATATTGATGCGACTATAGAAATAGAGGACTCTGTGACTGGTGAGAGCCAGACAGAGTATGACGCTTATCTTTATATCCTACGGAAAACCGCAGGAAACGGTGGCTGGGTGAACTGGATGCAAGAGACCGTGAGAAACTATGACGGTGCTCTGATGCAATATCAGTATATAAGAGTGGACAACTCTAACTCATACGCCCCAACACCAGGTGCGGACTTTTTCTTCAATCCAAAGGTCAGGAACAACACCGAAAGCAACTGGAGAAGGGTTTTAAATTCCGCTAACGGAAATGCGGAGGTGGAAAGCACATTCCACGGAATGCAAGGTGGAACTTCTGACGGTTTCATAACTTCAGATGTGGACGGTCAGAAGATTTTCAGACTCCTTGCTGGTCAGTCATTGCATATAGGCTATAATCCATGGAGCCAGTTTGCTACGCAGGCACAGTCTGCAATGTCGCTGGAGATTGACTATATGGTGAGGAACGTGACCAATGAGGAAGACCCGATAATTTCTATCTGCGAAACGATTGCAGGAACTGCAAGAATCCTCGGTCTCAGAATGGCTCCACTGAAAGCATTCCTGATGACGGCATTGAAGACAAATGAAGAGGAACAGGATTTCCGTTGGCAGGAAGAGGTACGCACTCATGTGGTGATAAATCTTGTGCCAGGAATAAACCCTATGGGAATGTACGAAAGCGCACACAGGAATGCTGATGATGTAGCCAACAGTAAACCTTTGGCGTTGTGCCGTATCTTTATAAATGGATATATCAACAGAGAGTTTGATTATGATGTTACACGCCAAAACCAATGGTGTTCCAATCTGGGACATGGCGGAATCCACATCGGACAAAAGGGATGTGATATTGATATTTACGGAATAAGATGTTACAAGACTACCCTCACAGCTCAGAACATCGTAAACAACTATATTTCCTCCCTCCCATCAGCAGAAGAAAAGGCTCGTGTGAGAGCCATAAATGACGTGATAGGCGATGATGGCACTGTGTCATACTCGAAGGTCAAGAACGAAAGAAAGAGAAACTGTCTCGTTGTGCATGGAGGACTTCCATACAAGCGTAATCAGTCAACTGTGGCTTGCTATCTGGAGTGGTGCAAGTATGACGATAATGGCAATCTTCAGAAGGAGTATTCTGGAACTCTGGGCAAAGCAGCATACCTCGCATACATAGAGAACAGGCTTGCTGAAGGAGAATCATGCCTTATGATGAAGCCACAAGGCTCTACGGCTAACACTTATTATGAGAACAATGGGCAGACCAAAGCTTCAGACATTGCCTATATGGTTACTATTCTCATGTCGCTTGTGCATAAAGACTTTGGTTGGAAGCCTGCAAAGAGTGACTTTACAGATGAGAAAGCTGCAGAATGTCCTATGTACCTTGATGGAGTACAAATACAAGGCAGTTCGTACTCAGGACTTACAGACGCAGAGAAAGAAAGAGTGCAGATAGAAGTTCCAGATGGATGGTTTGACTTGAACGGCATGTATCATGGCCAGGCCATCAGACATGCAGAGGGGCAAGCCCTGAGCGTGAAGGATGTATTCAAAATCAACTATGCCTCACCAATGCAAACTCATAAGATGGGATGCTGCAACATCTATAATGATGTTATGAAAGCAGTCACAGGCGGTATGGCACTGCATAAGGCAAACCCAGAGGCGAGATTTGCGGTATATGAAGAGCCTTACTATCTGTTCCACCAGCCAACAGAGACAGACACACCTGTTTTCCGTGGACCTTGCACTTGGGGAAGCGGAAAGGCTGATAAGCCAACTATGGGCTACAACAAGAAGACTATGCCTTTGATGGCAATGTTCGAGGGTAGCTACAACAACCGTGCTTTGTGTGACTTCAGATGTCCTTGGGACGATAAGGTAGTGTACAACAGTGGCGAGGAAGCTTTCCAGATGCTCGACTATACAAACGGCAACTATGTGAATCATTTCGACTTTGACATGGGAGCCACATACGATGCGGAAACTACAGATGCTGATGGCACGAAACATGCCAAAGACGAGCCTAAGAAGGACATTGTTGATATTTTCAAGAGATTCGTAAACTTTGTGTACTGCCATAACTCTCGCCTCAGATACTCTACCACAAAAACCAGAGCTGAGTGGCTTGCAGAATACGAAGAACTGGACAGCATAACTCAGGAAGAATATCAGCAGAGTCCTTGGTATTTCACAAGAGGAGATAATGCTTATACAGTCATTCGATTTGACTATACAAGTGGAGAATGGGTTGATGCAGGAACTTGGTCAGACAGTCAGCAGAAATATCTTCCTGGTGTTCGTGACCTAAGGACCGACTCCCTTACTGCTGACGCTTTCAAGCAGTGGCAGAATGACGGACAGGGCAACTATGCAGAACTGAACAAGCGACTGAATGCTGCAATAGCAGCTCATGCAAGAGATAATTTCGGCAGGTATGCCCACGCTGTCAATCACAAGACACACTACAATCTGATAAACTATCTGTTTGCTGGTACCGACAACTGCTCGAAGAATACATATTTCGTCATAGACCCTGAAACGAGTCTTATCTGGATGTATCAGGATGATGTGGACACCATCATCGCTACAGATAACAATGGCCAGCAGACCAAGCAGTGGTTTATTGACAGAATGCACGACCAGAGTGATGTCGAGGGAGGCTACAAGCAGAAGCGCGACTATGAGGGCATAGCAAGCACATACTTCAACCTGATTGAGGACATGTACGAAACATACAGTTCGGATCGAGAGCTTCAGTCTAACATGAGGGATGTTCTCACGGCAATAGCAAATCTCGTTAGTCCTGCAGATAAAATAAGCGGATTTGACGGTAGCGACCAAAACAGCCTGTATGGAGCAATGTGCAAGTATTTCTGGCAGTATGCAGACTATTGGCCTCAGAATGTAATGAATGAGACTGCACGAATAAGGTACGAGTTCCCTGCTTCATTCGGCTATGTCAGCACAGGAAGCCAGGCGCGTGCCATTGCACCGATTACCCAATCACTCGGAGACCAGCAACAGTCGGAGAAGCAATATATGAAGAGAAGGCTTGTTCTCGCGGCTCAATATGCTGCATGGGGTGAGTTCGGAACTAAGCGTGAAGGCATAACAGGAATAAACGATGCTTCAGGTGCTTTCTCGCTCACGCACTCAATCGCTGACCCTGCATGTGCGGTGAACCTTAAACTGAAGTCTAAGCGTTTCTTCTGGCCAACAGGCTCAAATGGTGACTCGCCTGTGGATCCTCATGTGAGAGTATGCCCAAATGAGACTTATGGCATGAGCCTGGGCAATATCTCTGGTGATGGTTCGTTTACTTTATATGGTATGAACTATTTCACTTCTATAGGAAATATCGGTGACATATACGCATCGCCATACGCTCAGTTCTCCCTTCAGGGAAAGCGTCTGACTGAATTTGTGGCAGAGCCAACTGACGGCAAGGTCGCTCCATTCCACCCTGGCACCATAGTTGTAGATGCTACTAACTTGGAAAAGGTTTCGCTAAAAGGTTGCCGTGGCATTCCTGCAGGAGAATTTGACCTGTCAAAGCAAATTCGTCTTGGCACACTGGATCTGCGTGAAACAAATTTCACAAGAGTGTACCTGCCATCTACCCAGACGCTGACCGATGTTGCGCTTGGCGAGAACATCAATATACTGAGAGTTATGTCCATGCCGTCATTGAAGAAACTCTCTGTGGATGGAATAGGCAATATGGATGAAGCGACGGTTAGTGAAGTGTCGAATGTCATTCTATTGGTATTCTTAGATATTTTGTCAAAGAACTATAAAATACAAAATTGATATGAAGATATTCAACTGGCAGGGAGGAACACGAAATGCTCCTGTCCTGATAACGCAGCAGCACATAAATGCCCTGATTAAAGCAGGGGCAGACCCAACGCTGACTGCAAATGTAAAAGGTTTTGTGAAACCTGCATCTGGAAGCATACAGGCATACGAGAAATATCGTCTGGAACTTTTCCCAGGATTGACAGTGCTTGCCGATAAGGTGGTCGAAAGTTCATTTGTTATAGGATGTGACCAGCGTGAAATGAATGAAGGGCAAAGTGTAGAGTTCTTTGTCTCAGGAATGGAGGTGAGCAATCTCAAATTCAGGATAAGCCATCAGCTGGAGGTTACATCGGGTAACATTGCAGAAAGTACAATCAGAGGGCGTGTCCATATTAACGGACACACTTTGACTGTAGATCCTCCAAGAGAAAATGCAAGCTGGACGGATTACCTCACCATCGAAGCCTGCCCAATATATGAGGATATGGACACAACAGGCACAAAGCAAATAATGAATATGCTTGTTCATGCGGTTGGCATTGAGTCTGTCAATGTATCATGCGGTGATGAGCATGGTGAAGTAAAAGGAGGAGTCATAACGCCAATCCGTGTTTCTGCAAATGGCATTGGAGGAAATGCCCATACAAAAGGGGATGGCATTGCGACATACGAGTTCCGTGTTATTGATGGAGGCGGTTCTGTCTATATCAATCAGGGAACAGGTGAAGCATCGTACTACAATGCAGAAGACTCTGAGGTGACACTAAGATACTATGTGTATCTGTTTGGCTCGAATGTGTATTCATTCTCTGATACCCTCTCTTTCGTGGTTCATGTGCAGTCCATGAAGTACGCCATTGGATATTGGGATGAAAATTCTCTGTCTGCGGACGGTCAGTTGTTTGATGGTGATGAAGACTTCCTTCAGAACTGGCATCCAATGCTGATTGATTGTACGGCAGTCATCAATGAGACAGAGAAAACACCAGTGGGTGAACTTGCTGATAATTGCTGGCTGAAGTACAAGGATGGCAGCTATGCTCCTGCAGTTGGTATTACTGCAGCTCAAAAGGCAGAATGTGATGTGGCGTTGTACTTGGATCCTGGTGCATCAAATAAGTATTGTGAAGCAGGTGCATTTGATGCAGCATATTTCTTCGAGCATTACGCATGGGGAACAAAGCTGTATAATGCCAACGGAAATGAGGTGAGGGTGCTAAGACCATGGGAAACCACAGAAACGAAGTATTCAGTTTTCATTGGTCGTCGGGATAAGATATACCTCATAGACAATGTTAAGGGTGCGAGCGGTCTTGTGATGAAAGGCATATCTGCAGATGGTGGTTATGTGGATGGTGTCAATGTGCATAAGGATTATCCACTTGCCCCAACTGGCATAAACCCAGACCCTGTGACTACGGTAGGAAATAAGGCAAGATGTTTCTTCTTTGACTATTCAGTTGGCGACTCAAACACTGTTGGAGCCAATGATGGTGCAAATGCCTTGAACTGGTTCTATGGTGGCACTTTCCCTCGCTCCAGTGACATGCAGCAGTATAATAATGCTGTATGGGCAAGAGCAAACAACTATGCCAGCAGCAATGCCTATCCTATAGCAGAAGGTGGATTCCATGCTCTGAATGCATTCATTACTTGCATGGAGGTGAGATATAAGACTAAGTACCTTCATAATGCGAGCCTATTCGGTACAGGCGTGTCAAGCAATCATTCCTGTTCTTCTGAATCCACATGGCGAAACAACGGAGGGTTTAGGTATAAGGCTTCTAATAGCGATACTTGGTCTTATTGTACATTCACTTCTACTCCTGCTATCAGAAAGACAGCATCCACATCAGTAGGAAGTGCGACCGACTTCCTGAACGGACAACGAGCAAAGTGGAGGTGTTGTGAGGCTCAGGTGGCGTTGTCACTTGCAGCATTGCTTGGCATTGCCCCAGGGGAAGAATTTGAGTGCTATGGTGGCAGGTATTGGTACGAAACCCCACAGGGCATTGAAGGGCTTGAAGACGGTTTGATGAATGCAAGGCTTTACAGAATCTATGAAGCAGAGAATGTTCCTTTGTGGAATAATTCTGGAGTCGCTACAAACTTTGACATAGGTGTCATACTTGAAGCACCAATTTGCCTTGGGAAGTCCCTCTGTGGTGACATATACGAATATACTGGAGGTGGCTGTGAATTGGTACAGACTATCAACACAACAGCAAGTACAGGTCAGTTGATGGAGATATACCTTCAGCCTGATCAGAAGCAGTGGGTGGCTCCATTTTCTACTGTAGAGGTCAATACAGTGGAAACGAAATTTGGCTTTGAGGATAAGTACCTGATGATAGGTACAGGACAATATCTTGGTAATGGATGGTCATCAAAACGACTTTCTTATGGTCCTTGGAAACTTGTTACTGGCGGCAGTGAGAGCACAGGCGAATGCGCCTATAGTTATGAAAACAAATTGAGTTCTGCTGCTAATCACAAAGTCAGAGCTGGTTGCCGTTCTCGTGGTTATGCCCACATTGCGTATTGTTGTGCTCGTGCCTTGTCTGCGAATTCTGTGGCTTCTATTACGTACGCGACTTATGGTGGGTCTGCTCACGTTCTGCTGAAGACGCAGTAAGGCGCAGCCCCGTGCAACGGAATAGGGCGATGCAATCGCCCCTCAAAAACGGCCTTTGGCCGTCGATTTTAAAAATAAAAATCCCCAAGTCTCACGACAAGCCAAGCATAGGGACTTGTGCCTCTGAAGCGTGAAATTGGGGTTGAAATAGCGGATGCAGCGTATGGTTGCCGTTTTCGTGGTAATGCCAACAATGCGAATTGTTGTGCTCGTAACTTGAATGCGAATAATGTGGCTTCTAATACGAACGCGAATTATGGTGGGTCTGCTAAAGTTTGAGCAAATAAAAGATTTATCGCGCTGCCTTCGCACCTTGAAATGGTTAAACTTAAAAGACAAGTCAATGAAGTACGATCTAACAAATCTGCAAGAGATTGATGGCGTGGAGTTCTGGAATGAACTTGACACGTCAAACTGCTCAGAACGTGATCCGTTGCTGAGTACATTACATGTGGCAATGCTCAATGCTGCAAAAGGACACTCTTCCAAAACTGAGGTCAAAAGGATGAAGGAGCATTTTGAAGAATATGCTACGGATGTGCTTTCTGACATAAGGGATGGAAGCTACAGAGACAAACTGAAATATCGTTCTTTGACTAAGGTGAATCCGAACGGAAAGGTTCGGCATATCCTTAGCCCAAGCCTGTACACAAGAGTCCTGCAGCACTTGGCGATAGTTCTTATTCAAAGAGATTATGACCGCCACGACAACCTGAATGGATTAAACTGTAAAGAAGGATGTGGCATAACTGCTTCAGATCATAAGAAGTCAGTTGTGCATCGCCTGAAGCATGTGTATTATGACAGAAGAGATCTGAACTATGGTCTTGTGCTCGATCAGCGGAAATGTTATGAGCATATAACAAAGAAGATAGCCAGAAAAGCACTGAAGCGAATCGTCCGTGACAAATGGGTGATAGATTTTACTGTGGATGTGACTTTTTGCGGTAATGATTTCCCTATAGGCACACCAACCTCACCTCCTATCCATCATATCATAATGCTTACATCCGATTATCTGTGCAAGCAGATTTCTTCTTGCTCTGTCAGATATGCGGATGACAACATTCTTTTCTTCCATACGAAGGAAGAAGCCAATGCCGCAAAATGGAGGCTGATAAATTTTTGGTGGTATGAATTAGGCATGAGAGCAAAAAGGCATACTGTGTCTATTTTCCCTCTAACAAAGCCAGTGGATTTTTGTGGCTTTGTGTTCCATCGGATCGAAGGGAAAGGAATCTGTGACCACAACAAAGGATATACAACAGTTAGAAAATCAATAGTCGATAGAGCTAAAAAGTGTAATAATAACAAGTCATGGGCTTCATACTTTGGTATCTTCCAGCATGGGGATATGTTTGGGCTTATGACACAAATCGAATCAAAAATGAAACTTAGAGAATTAACAAAGACCATCCGAATCAACAGAAAGATGGATGCGCCTAACATTGCCCCAAAAGATTTGGTAGGCAAAGTGTTTAACATCTATGACTATGAGTTGCGTAGTGACTCCCATGGCCAGGCAAACTGGATTAAGCTTCTTATTGGCATTCCAGAACTTGACTCAGAAGGCATTCCTACAGGCAAAGAGAGTGCATTTGAGCTTCATGGAGGGTACATGTTCCTTGTAGAGTTCATAGTAATGTGTGAGAAGGAATATGGCAAGAAGAATCTTCTGCCATTAGAGGAAATGGAGATAGAGCAAAGCTGTGGCTATATCTTCAAAGGTTCAACTAATCAGATGCAGTATATTGAAGAGTATGGAGGTTAGCAAAATAATTGTACCACAAGCCTGTGGAGTCAACGCTGGCAGAATAGTCAGCATGAATGGACAGGTCGTTAAGTTCCGACTTGGCAAAGCCACGAAACTGTATATCTTCCATGATGATCCTGAAGAGGATGGTACAGTAAGAGCATTTGAAATAACTGTGAAGAATCCTCTAACCAGAGCCAGAGCTATTGATGCAGCTGAAAGAGAAGCCTATCATTTGAGAACAGCAGATGATGTTGCAAGTTTCAATGCGTCATTGGCAAGAAAGTTTCGAGAGGCATATTCAAGAGGTGAAACCGATGCTGAAGTTATTGAACACGATAACTTCATAGCAGATGTAAAGCAAGAACTAAGCAGAATAGGAATAGATAAATAACTACTGCAGTGTCATAATAGTGTCGAGGGAAAAAGCCCTCGGCTGTCATAAGGCGCCAACCAAAAATGACATACACACCTATAGTGTGTGCGCCGAGGGCTATATGCTTTCGTCGCACACTATAGGTGGATAATATGTCATTTTTGATTGGCGCTGCAAATTTACAAATAATATATAACAATGACAATATATGAAGGAATAAAACTTAATCAGGGAGCCATAAAAATGCTTTTTGATGCTGGTTTACACTCAAATGACTGGGAGTATATACAACTATATGAAGAGTATATGTCTTTACATAGCGAGGGGCACAAGATGACTTGGATTGTTGATTCGTTAGCAAATAAATATGGAATATGTGAGAGGAAGGTGTATCAGTTAATTAGCAGATTCCAGAAACCACTGCACAACCTTTGCAGTGCTATATGACTCTGATATTTTAATATGTCATACATTCTTGCGAACTTTGCACAGCGAACGGCATTCAAATGCCATTAAAACACCATTATTATCATGAATAAATACTACAAAATGCTGGATAAGATTCTTGCTAATGGCAAGATGCAAAGCAACAAGAAAGGCAATATCAAATACCTCTTGAATGAACAGATGTCTATGTCGCCAGCGGACTTGTTAGACATTTTTGAGGGTCATAGCATTGCAAGAAAGAAACTGAAGGGAGAGCTGAAGCTCTTCATGCAAGGTGAGAGACAAGTGGAAAAGTATCGTGACATTGGCATAAATTGGTGGGATTATTGTGGTTCTATCCTGGTCAACAGTTATCCTACTTATTTGGAAAAGTTGCCTCCTCTCATCGAAAAGATAAATAAAGAGAAACGCAACAGCAAAAACTATGTGCTTTTCCTTGGTTCAACAGATGCGGAAAGCAATCAGACTCCTTGCCTCAGTTTGGTTCAGTTCCAAGTGGATGAAGGGGAACTTGTAGTTTCTGCATATCAGAGAAGTTCTGATGCAAATTTGGGACTTCCAGCTGACATTTACCATTTGTATTTGATGTCACGAGAAATAGATCTTCCATTGAAGTCGATAACACTGACATTTGGAAATGTTCACATTTACGAAAGCAATATTGAAAACACAAAGTTGCTTTTGGAAGGAAAAGAAAACGTCAAATTCGAGCTTAATGTTTGAATTTGACGTTTAAGAAAAGATATTCCGAAAGAACCATTTCGTTTTTTGAAATGCTGAAAATTTGAATCGTTTCGTTTTGGATTCGGCAGAAATTTGGTTTTGCGGATTATACAAGATGCAAGCATTTTACAATATTTGATATATCACTTAAGTTGTTTGTTCAAACATGAAGATGATCTCTCTTATCATTTTAGGAAAATTAAAGGATTATGTCGTTCAGTTTACAACATATGGGGAGTCAGATATCTCTATCAAATAATGAAGAATTATGGAGAAAATGATCTTTATAATTGTTTGAAAGATGCATGGAAATACTCAGAACAAATAAATTTAGCTGATGTGCTTTTCTTTGACAACTTAAATGATAGGATTAAATATTTATCAAATACAGACATTTATGAAAAATTTATTGATGAATTAACTGCCAAAAATAAAAAAGAGCTTACACCCGACTTGTTCGAGCTCTCCTTGGGTTTTCAAAACGGGCACGAAATATCCTTATATTTAATTGAGCTCTTTCAAAAAAGAAAAGTAGCTTCTTTTATGAAAGATTACGTTGCCTCATATGTTTTTGCATATTATGTAAATAATAATCTTCTACAAGATGCAGTCATGTTCTATGTCGATGAGAATGTTAATGACGCTACTTTAGATATAACAGTCAAGCCAGAACATTATAAGATAATTATTGACTCGCAAGATTCTCTTATTAAAGAAATTCCTTTAGATATGTCAATATTCTGTACATACATAAATGCAGATGTTGACACAATATATATGGGCTATAAAAATTATCTAAGAACACAACTTGTTAAAAGAGCTTCTGAAATTATAATAGATGGAAATGAAAAGCAGAAAGTGTTCCTTGATATGGTTGCAACCCAAAGAGTATTAACTCTTCATGTTTTAAGATTTAAATCTGTAGAAGAAGTAATGCAAGAAAGAATTAATATTTGTTCTAATTTAGATAATTATTATGATGACAAAACATATTCAAACGAAATTGCTGGTATATGTCGTGATCTTAAGATTCTTGAACTTAACAACAAGGTAGATGAGAGCAAAATTTATGTTGACATCCCTTCAATACGTGATAACGAATTGGAAGAAGCTAAAGCTCTATATAAGATGTATACCCAATCAAATGGTTTAGAAAATATATATCATGAACGAATTGACCATTTGATAGAAATACAGAAATCAGAAAATCCTAATTGTTTTTTAAGAGAATTGTATGATATTAATCTTGAAATTATTAACCATAAATATGATGCATTAGAGAGGCTGTTTGTTTATGTACGTGATCAATTTTTATTTAGCCCTAAATCTGGACTTGATAATTATTTGAGTACAAGAATAAGACATGGCACATTAATTAACCAATTAAGAAATAACTTTGAAAAGGAGTCTCTAATTACCAACAAGAAAAATGGAATCTACACAATAAATGATTTTTGGATTTCTAAACAATTCCATCTTGAAAAAGAACAAGAGAAAGCATGTTCGTTAAAATTTGAAAATTTCTCGAAGAAAATAGATGCACTTATTTTTGAAGTTAAAGACGAATATGTTCAAATTTTAACAGAAATCGAAACAAAGAAAACAAAATCATTCTTCAATTTTGAAATTAAGTTTTTCGAGGATAAGATTAAAAGTATACAACTACATACCGAGCTCAATAACTATGAGTCTGTTTTGAATGAAATGTTTGACATTCTATGGATTCATACTGACATGTGTTTGGAAAAAATGCGTGCAAAACTTAAAGATGTCCAAAATCAAATGTTAGAAGAGTTGATAACTCTTGAAAAAGATATCACAGAAATTATTGGAAAAAAAAATTCCAAGTGGGCTGCTTTCCATGATTCTGTTACACATTGTCGTAATAACATTCAGACTGACATACAAATAGTAAGTAGATGGTTTTATCGTACAAACATTACAGATTTTAATTTCACATTAGCACAAGTAATAGAAACATGTAAAGGATTTATTGACGATCACAACAAAATTAAATTGAAGACAAATGTTGAATGTTCGAGTGATACTGTCATACATGGAAGGTATTTTGCGACTCTTTATGACATGTTCCACGACATATTAAATAATATCCTTTATTATGTTAGAAATAATAATGTTAAACATGAATGTAATATAAATGTTATAGAAGTTAATGATTCTCTAAACATTCGTGTGTCAAATCCTATAGATGAGGAACAAAAAGATTTGCTAATTAAAAAAGCTGATGAGATTAATAATAATCTTCATGCTTTATTTATCGGAGGTAAATCGAGAACAGAAGGTAAATCTGGTTGCATAAAAATATTTAATGCAGTACATAATCATTTAAATTCTCATAAAAATGATTACTTAAACTCTATAGAAAATTGTGAATTCGTTGTTAAAATAAATATATGTTTAAACTCTATAAAAGTATGAAAATATTAGTAGTAGAAGATGACAATATCAAACTGAATAGTGTTACGGATTTTTTAAATCATAGTTTCAACAATTTATCTATTGACTGTGGTAGGTCTGTTCAAAGTGGAGTACAGTTAGGCGTAGACAATCAATATGATTTGATTATTCTTGACATGACAATCCCCAATTTTGATAGTAGCGCCGGAAGAAATGGCGGGCAATCATTCAAAAATGGAGGTGAAATTATTGTTAGAGAATTATTAGATGAAGAAATTGATTTTCGTTGCGCAGTTCTTACACAATACGAAACTTTCAATAATGAAACAATTGAAGAAATAAGCGAGCGTATAAAAAAAAGATGTGGAGATAAGTACTTAGGTTACATTAAATATAATGTACTTGAAGAAAATTGGAAAGAAGAACTTATAAAACTTATACAATATGTTGAAAATAATAATAATTGATGACGATCCGGAGAAAGTAAAAAAATACAAAAAACTTCTTGGAGAATATGTTGAAATAAATGAATATTCCATTCGGACTGCAGCTTCTGTAGAAGAAGCAGAAAGAATAATGAAAGAGGAGCAATATGATTTAGCATTATTAGATTTGTATTTACCTCTTCGTTATGGTGATGATCCTAATCCAGAACATGCAATTCAGCTTCTGAATGATATGTCAGACGAAGATGAATTAAAAATGCCATATAATATTGTAGGCATTACAGGCTGGAAAGATGCAGACCCTAAATACAAAGAGTTTTTCGACAAAATGCTTCTTGCTTATATAATCTATGAACAAGATAGTGACGATTGGAAAGAAAGGTTAAAAAATAAAATTGAATTCCTTTTGAAAGCTCAAAGAAATGTTCAATGTGCGGTGGATTTTGATTATGATGTAGCTATTGTAAATGCCCTTGAATCAGAAAATATCCACGTAAGGCGAGCTTTAGGTGATGAAGGTTGGGAAGAGCATCGTGTACCTGCAGACAAATCCACTTTGTATTTCGTCAAGAAACTTGAATTAGAAAATGGTAAAACTATAAGAATAGTTACATGTTATGCTCTACAAATGGCTTCAACTGCATCTGCAGCACTTACTACAAAATTAATTGTTAATTTTAGACCACGGTATGTGTTTATGACCGGTATTGCTGCGGGTGTTAATAGACATGAGGTTAATCTTGGTGACATTATGGTAGCAACTAAAGTATGGGATGGCGCAAGCGGTAAAATAAAAACAGATGAAGAAGGTAATGACATATTTTATCCTGATTTCCACGAACTGCCTTTGAATCCTGATATAGAATCTTTAGTTAGTTCTCTTGCGTCAAAGAGAGATTTGCTTAATAAAATTGAAGAATCATATACAAATAATAATTCAAAGCCTCAATACCGCTTACAAGTTAGAAAAGGGCCTATTGCTTCTGTTCCTGCGGTTCTTTCAAGTGAGGAAGAAATTAAGAAACTTACGGTACATGTAAGAAAGATAATAGGTATAGAAATGGAAGGGTATGGAGTCTTTTACGCAGCTAACAATAGTGCACACCCTCGTCCTGAATATGTATGTTTAATAAAGTCTGTTTCCGACTATGCAGATCCTAAAAAATCAGACAACTATCAAGATTATTGTATGTATACCTCTGCTATGTTTGCTGCGCATATAATAAAAAATGAGTTAGAATATTAAAACGCATCTTTTACTTTATATAATTAAACACAATGATGGCGATATCCCCGTCATGCAGTAAGACAGAGCAATTACCCTATTTTCATACAAGTAGTCAGGAGCTATGTGCCGCCACATTAACCCATAAAATAGTGTCATTCAAATCCTATCATGCGACATTATTCTCCGCATTTTTGCGTAGAATAATGCGGTTTTTCTTCGCAAAAGATTGTTTTATGTAAAATAATATGTATTTTTGCACCATAAAACAACTTATAGTATCTGTAATTATGGCGAAGTTATATTTGTGGCAACAGAACGAATGGCCAAATATGTATTGGCGAGACGATTCACTATGCAAACTTTTAGCTGATGTGAATAGGCTTCGTGGTCAGCTGTTTGGACGACTTGAAATGCTTGGAATGAAAGAACAGGATGAGTCAATGCTTAATGTGTTGACTCAAGAAATTGTGTTTTCTTCTGAAATTGAAGGACAGATACTCAGCCGTGATAGTGTTCGTTCATCCGTTGCACGCCAATTAGGACTCGAATATGACGGACTACCAAAGAAGGATCATTACATAGAGGGTATTGTACAAGTGATGCTTGATGCAACCCTACATTACTCAAAGCCATTAGAAGCGGAACGACTATTCGGATGGCATGCAGCACTATTTCCTACTGGATATAGCGGTCTGTCTAAGATTGCTGTCGCAGAATGGAGAAAAGGTGATGAACCTATGCAAGTTGTCTCGGGTGTTTTCGGGAAAGAGAAAGTACACTATGAGGCTCCACCAAGCTGTGCAGTACCCGAGATGATGGATAACTTTATATCATGGATAGAAGATGACGAATTGCAAATAGACCCATTAGTCAAGGCTGCAGTTGCGCACCTATGGTTTCTGACCATCCATCCATTCGACGATGGCAATGGAAGACTTGCTCGTACCTTAACCGAAATGCTGCTTTCGCGTGCTGACTCAACCACAAGAAGATACTACAGCCTTTCATCAGTTATCCTCAACCACCGAAAGGACTATTATGACAACCTCGAATATTCTCAGAAAGGTTCGCTTGACATAACTTCATGGATTTCATGGTTCTTGCAATCTCTCAAAGATGCCATCAGCAACTCCTTAACAAAAACCGATAATGTAGTCCGTAAGACTGCCTTCTGGGACAAACATCGTACCACATCCATAAACGAACGCCAAAGAAAAGTTCTCAACATGCTTCTTGATGGGTTTGAAGGAAAACTGAATTCGTCCAAGTGGTACAAGATTAACCATTGTTCGCAGGACACCGCTATTCGTGACATAAAGGACTTGATCGCAAAAGGTATTTTGCGTGCTGCAGATGAAGGGGGAAGAAGTACTAATTATGAGTTAGTATAAACATACGGTCGTTTGAGGTCATTCTTGCGGACGAATAACACAAAACATATAGAGGGTTGAGGCAAAACATGCAGAGGTTTTATTCTGAAAATATATGAATTTTAGTGTCAAACATCCAACATCCACCCAAATAAAGGATAAGTATATGATTATCAATAGATAAACACTGGGTGGATGTAGGTTCAACATCCACCCAAGTTCCACCCACATCCACCCCGTTAAGGTTAGTGCCAACGACATCAAGAAGTGTCAGATGTTATGCAAAGCGCAGGGCGGGATGATGGGAAAATAGATGAGCATAAAGACAGACACGAGTGGGTGGATGTAGGTGGATGTTGGGTGGATGTTGGAGAAACATCCACCCAGTAGTTTCGACCTATAAATCAGGTAGTTACCCCTTATTTGGGTGGATGTGGGATGTTTTGGGGCAATTTCCTTTTTTACTGCAAGCGGAAGGTGATAGGGATAGTGTATCTTACACGAACCTTATTGCCTTTATGTTCACCTGGAGTCCAACTTCCGTTTGAAAGCTTGACTACTCGGATTGCTTCATTTTCGAGAGTCTTTGCAGCGGCTTCCACTTCTTCAAATGTAGGTTTTGCTTCTTCCTTTTCTGTTGTGGCGTAACCTATTACCGTGATATCAGATGATTGGTAGTCTTCTTTCTTTGGCATAGCGCCATTATTCACTACATTAATCTCACTGACTAAACCATTCTTCTCAATGACGAAAGATAAGACGACTCTTCCTGACAGTCCAAACTGTTGTGCTTCTTTTGGATAACGAATGTTCTGAGCAACAAACTTCATCAATTCTGGCATTCCACCCTTGTATTCAGGTTGTTTATCGACAACCTCAAATGCTGGTTCTGTTGCCTTTGCATTCTTTGTCTTGATGAGAATGACACCATCCTTACCCTTTTCTCCGAAAGCAGATACAGTTGCAGAATCTTTCAAAACATCGATACTCTCAACATCTGCAGGATTGAGAGATTTCAATTCTTTTCGGGTACTTTCCTTACCATCAATAATGAAAAGAGGTTCGGCTGTAGATTTCCCGAAACGGATTTGAATACCATCAGGATTCACTACTGCAACCTTCTGAATGGTGTCGTTAACAGCATTTTTATCATCAGAAACTTGTGCAATCTGGGAAACTTTCGTAACTTTGTCGGGATTTACGGCAGGACTTACGGCTACGGACTCAGTCTGTTCGTTGATTACCGACTCAATCTGCTCGTTGAGTTCTGGAGTGGCAAAGGCACTAAGTGCGATACAAGCCACAGGCAAGATGTAGAGGGCTTTGCTCCTCATCCAAGGATTTGATTTTTTCTGTAACATCATAGTTATTCTCTTTTTAAGTAAACTGTGATTAAAGCTGTTGGCAAAGGCGTAGGAACTGGAGCCAACGGCTTTTTTAATTAATAGTGATTGATATTGATGGGCATTGATACCGCTGCGCAGTACGGCATCGTCTGCTTCATATTCATGAACATCGCGAAGACTGTTGGCAAGTATCCACGAGAGAGGATTGCACCATTGGACAACTTCTATGATATTGACTAACAGAATGTCAAGCGAATGATAATTCTGTATATGTCCCATCTCATGACGAAGTATTTCCCTTGCATTATTATTGTAATCATCTTCGCTAATAGCAATAGTGCTGAACCAACTGAAAGGGGCGATACGATTAGCATGGCAATATATGGTTACACCACCCTGCTTTTCTGTCCAAAGCACACCCTTATGGATTTGGCGATAGAGAGCGGTCAACTGGAATAGTTTCCAGATTACTGTCACGCACATACCTATTATATAAATAAGCGAAACTATGCTCCACCAATTTATATTGATGCTCGAGCTCTCTGCAACCTGATTGCCTTCTTCTTGGGATAGAGGAGTGGCAAAAGGTATTCCAATCTCTATCACACCTTGGAGCTGATTGTTCACAAGATTATTGCCCATCGATAGGAAATGCACATTGCAGAGAGGCAATACCAACGAAAGAATCATTATGCAAATCAGCATCAAGCGGTTGAAGTGGAAGAATGATTCTTTTCTCAGCAAGAGCATGTAAGGAATATACATGATGCTGAGGAAAACGATAGATTTGATTACGTATGCCATCATAACTAATCCTCCTTAATCATTTCGAGTAGTTCCTGGAGTTCGCTCTCACTTATTTCTTCTTCCTTAACAAAGAAGTTGACAAGAGATTTAGCTGACCCCCCAAAGAAACTATCTTTCACATCCTTCATCACACGTTTGCGATATTCATCCTGCGAGATAAGCGGACGAAAGAAGAATGTCTTTCCATCACCTTGATTCTTCTCAGCAGCGACAAATCCTTTCTGTGTCAATATCTTCAGGAATGTGGCTGTAGTAGTGTATGCAGGCTTAGGTTCAGGGTAACATTCGAGCACATCACGCACGGTGCCACGACCATCTTCCCTTGCCCAGAGGTAGTTCATTATCTCCATTTCCGCTCTTGTGAGTGTCATATCTTTCTTGTCTCTTGCCATAATTACTAATGTTTTAGTTTGATGCCGCAAAAGTACAACTAAACTTTTAGTTAACGAAACTTTTAGTAGGGAAAAACATCTTCACTCTCAAAACTTTAACATATATTATTAGTAATATATCTTGCGTTTTTAGTAATTAACAAAAATAAGGAGAAAAAAAACGGATAAAGTTTGGTTGATTGGAGATTAATCGCTACTTTTGCAGATGAAAAGGTAAATATGGCGAGGGGATATACCTCTGTCATACGATGAAAATTTACAATTAGAATTGCAATAAAGAATGAAACTCGACACAAGAAGACTCTGGGTAGGACGCTTCTTGCTGATGGTGTATCTCTTGATACTTTCGGCAAGCGTGTTCCACATGCATGAGCATGGCGGGGAGGACTTCTTGTGTCGGGATTGTATTAGTCATGTAAAACATAGCGATCATATCACTAAAGGTGGCGTTTCTCTTGGTGATTGCGTGCTATGTAGTTTTCTTTCTTCATCTTATCTTGCAGCAGAAGTTCTGGCACTCGTTACTATTGCGCTTGTGCTTCATCGCGATTTTGTGGAGCAGACGATGTGTGTCATTTGCAGCACAAAGCGCACAATACTTCTGCGTGGCCCTCCCCCTATATCTTTGATAATCATTGAATAATTATTTTAGAGCGTGCTCCATCCAAGAGTTATGCTCATAGTATGTATCTATCAAAGACATAGAAATAAATGAAAGCAATAAGACTTTTCGTCCTGTTGCTCTGTCAGTTCGTATATGCCCATGCACAGATGGCAGACGGACAGATGGCAGAGCAG
>CALBJW010000193.1 GCA_937893145.1 uncultured Prevotellaceae bacterium
AACCGGGGACACACGGATTTTCAGTCCGATGCTCTACCAACTGAGCTATGGCACCTTTTTCGTTTAGCGAGTGCAAAGGTATAACTTTTTGGTGAATGGACCAAATGTTTTTGACCTTTTTTTGTTTTTTGATACGAAATAGGTGCGGAAAAACGTCGTTTTTCTACACCTATTCCATATTTGTTGTTAGTTATTGAAGAAGTAGAGGAAGGTTGCTACACCTTCGAGAGCTGGCTTCTTCTGGTCCTGAATCTCGATTGTGAACTTGATTTCTGCCTTTGCAGTACCACGGAGATTTACGATGTTCTGGAGGACTGTCTTCATGCGAATGTAGCTGCCTGTGATGACTGGAGTGCCGAACTTCATCTTGTCGAGACCATAGTTAACGAGCTGTGATACGTTGTTCACTTCGATAGTCTGATACCAAAGGTATGGGAGAAGTGACATTGTGAGGTAGCCGTGTGCGATTGTTGACTTGAATGGGCTTTCTGCCTTTGCACGTTCAATGTCAACGTGAATCCACTGATAGTCGAGTGTTGCTTCTGCAAATTTGTTGATACGGTCCTGATCAATCTGGAACCACTCTGTTACGCCAAGTTCTTTTCCGAGGAATGACGCAAACTCGTCGTATGAGTTAATAACTAATTTTTCCATGTTAAATAGAATTGTTTGTTGTTAATTTCGCTGCAAAGTTAGGCATTTTTTCTTAGTTATGTAATAATTTTTGGTTTAATTGTGCTTGCTACTTGCTCATTTTTGTTTAAAAGTGTGCGAAAAGTGGTAACTTTGTGGAGTTTTTAAGTAACGTAGTTATGGAAAAGCTTTGGAATAGTAATTATACTAAGGTGTGGTGGGCGAACTTTATGATATTCTTTTCGTTCATGGTTACCACGCCTCTCTTGCCGCTATATCTCACAGATGAATTTGGGGCAGACAAAGATACTATCGGTATTGTACTTTCGGGTTATACCTTAACGGCCCTGTTGGCACGTCCGTTTAGTGGTTATCTTGTTGATAGTTTTCCTCGTAAAGTAGTGTTGTTGGTATGCTACTTTCTGTTTTTTGTTATCTTTGCCGGCTATATCGTTGCAGGCAGTCTTACGTTATTTGCTATAGTTCGTACTATGCATGGCGCACCTATGGGAGCAACTGCCGTGTGCAACAGTACGGTAGCAATAGACGTGTTGCATCCAGAACGAAGGTCGGAAGGCATAGGCTATTATGGGTTGTCGAATAATCTTGCTACGGCAATGTCCCCAACAGTGGGATTGTGGGTTTATCAGATGACACATAACTTTGACTATGTTTTCTTTATAGCGTTCATAGCCGCCGGAATTGGTTTTACAATTAATTGCACGGTACAGGCGAAGACGAACGAGGTGCAACCAAATAAAGATCCTATATCCTGGGATAGATTTTTCTTATTGAAAGGTACCAGACTTGGTATTACAATGGCATGTCTGGCATTCTCATACGGAGTGATATCTACATATCTTGCAGTGTATGGTAAAGAGGAGTTAGGCATGACCTCTGGCACTGGACTTTGGTTTGCATTGTTGTGCGTGGGACTTATGTCTTCACGACTTGTCGGAGCTCGAAGTCTTAGAAAGGGCAAGGCTTTGCAGAATGCCTGTGGAGGTATGTTGCTTAGTGTATTTGGGTATCTTCTTTTTGCTGCAGTCCATAATATGTGGGGATTTTATGGTGCAGCACTGATTGTGGGTTGGGGCAATGGTCACATGTGGCCAGCCTTTCAAACTATGTTCATAAACTTGGCTCCTAACAATAAGCGAGGCACGGCAAATTCAACCTTGTTGACTGCTTGGGACACCGGCATAGGCTTTGGTGTTCTTGGTGGAGGTTGTTTGGTGGAGTACATAAGTTACGGAGCATCGTTCTGGGCTGCATGGATTGTAAATGCAGTAGGTGTAATATTCTTTTTTGCTTGTGCCAGACAGCATTTTATTCTTAATAGACTGAGATAAGGACTAAAAAATGTTTTTTTTATGGTATGGATAAAAGAATTTTCGTACCTTTGTGGCAAATTTAGTAAATATGCTCATTTCAGAAATAATAAATAGTGGTGAAAAGACAGCCTTTTCGTTTGAGGTGTTACCACCATTGAAGGGAACAGGTACTGCGACATTGTTCAAGACAATAGATTCTCTTAGAGAATTCGACCCTAAATATATAAATATCACAACTCATAGAAGTGAATATGTCTATAACGAACAGGCTGATGGCACTTTCTTGAGAAGTAGAGTGCGTCGTCGTCCAGGAACTGTAGCTGTTGCAAGTGCTATCATGCAGAAGTATGGTATCAAGGTTGTGCCACATGTTGTGGTAAGTGGTGCCACAAAGGAAGACATTGAGTATATGTTGCTCGACCTTCAGTTTCTCGGCATAAATGATGTTTTGGTGTTGAGAGGCGACAAGGCAAAGGACGATGCACGATTTGTTCCAACACCTAATGGATATAGTCATGCTACCGAGTTGATGGAACAGATTAATGAGTTCAATTCAGGTCGTTTTGTTGATGGCACCGTGATAAAAAATTTGGGTGAACCATTCTCTATGGGTGTTGCTTGTTATCCCGAAAAGCATGAAGAAGCACCAAATCCAGAGTTTGACCTTGATGTTTTGAAGATGAAGCAGGATTTGGGTGCAGACTATGCTGTTACTCAGATTTTCTATGATAACGAGAAGTTTTTCAACTTTGTAGAAAGAGCACGCAAAGCGGGTATCACAATTCCTATTATTCCTGGAATCAAACCTATTGCGAAGAAGAGTCAGTTTACAGTTCTTCCAAAGACTTTCCACCTTGACTTGCCAGAGGCATTGTCGAAAGAAATGGAAAAGTGCAAAACTGATGAAGAAATCAAGCAGGTGGGCATTGAGTGGAGTACCGAACAGTGTAAGGAACTTATGCGACATGGTTTGCCAAGTATCCATTTTTATACAGTGAGTGCGGTTGATAGTATTAAGGAGATAGCGAAGAGGATTTATTAGTGAATGGTTCGAAGGTAAAGTGTTTATCCGTTTGAACTGTTTAATAGAATTAACTATTAAGGAATAGGTAATGCATTTTGATGAAATCATAGGTCAGGAGGAGGCGAAGGCACGACTTAGGCAAGAGCTGGAATCTGGAAAGGTTGCACATGCGTTGATGCTGTGTGGTCCTGAAGGTTGTGGTGCTTTGCCTTTGGCTATCAGTTTCGCCCAGATGTTGTTGACTGATGATGGTCGTAATGCTTCACAGAAGGTTATGGCTGATAAGTTGGCACATCCCGATATGCATTTTGCCTTTCCTATATATAAGAAGTCAAGTGGTAAGGACTCTTATTGTGATGAGTTCTTGAAGGAGTGGCGAGAGTTGAACATCACCAATCCTTACTTTGGTATGGCAGAGTGGATGTCTGCTGCTGGTGCGGAGAATCAGCAACTTATCATCTACGCAAATGAGAGTGATGCGATTACAAAGAAACTGTCGCTCAAGTCAAGTCAGGGTGGATACAAGGTGATGATAATCTGGTTGCCAGAGAAGTTGCACGAAACATGTGCCAATAAGCTCCTTAAATTGCTTGAGGAACCACCATCACAGACGGTGTTCATCCTTGTGAGTGAACAGCCCGACCGAGTGCTCCAGACCATACGAAGCAGAACACAGATTATCAATCTGCCTCGCATTCCACAAGAGGATTTGGAGAAAGCACTTGTTGAGAAGCACTCCATTGCACCTGCAGAGGCAAAACGCATTGCTCGTGTTAGTGCTGGCTGCATGACTGCAGCATTGCGAACCATAACAAACGACCAGGAAAGTATGTTGTTCTTCGACTTGTTTGTGATGCTTATGCGATTGAGTTATGCTCGAAAGGTGAAGGAGATGAAGTTGTGGTCGGAGAAGGTTGCAAGTATGGGACGTGAACGACAGAAGAACTTCTTGCAGTATTGTCAGAAACTTATTCGTGAGAATTTCATATATAATTTCCAACGCCAGGACGACCTTAACTATATGAATGAAGCAGAGGCAGATTTCGCTGTTAAGTTTGCTCCTTTCATCAACGAGAACAATGTCATTGGCATTATGGATGAACTTTCTTTGGCACAGCGAGATATTTCGCAGAACGTGAGTGCAAAGATTGTGTTCTTTGACTTCTCACTTAAAATGATTGTATTAATAAAAAATAGATAAATCAAATATATGAATGATTATAAATGTGGAAAAAGCTGTTGTGGAATAAGCATCGAGGGATGCAATAAAACCACAGACAAGCTTAATACATACGATTGGCTTGCTGATTTGCCAGATAATGCAGATGCAACCAATATTGTTGAGGTGACATTCAAACCACCTCGCAAGGGATACTTCATCAATGACAAGAACCTTGAGTTGCAGAAGGGTGATGTCGTGGCTGTTGAGGCAAGTCCAGGTCATGACATTGGAACTGTTACAATGACTGGTCGTCTCGTTGCTCTTCAGATCAAGAAGGCTAACCTTAAGCCTGATGTTGAGATGAAGAAGATTTATCGTAAGGCTCGTCAGGTAGATATGGACAAGTTCCGTGAAGCAAAGGCTCGTGAGCATGAGACAATGATTGAGAGTCGCCAGATTGCTCTTGACCTCGGACTCAAGATGAAGATTGGTGATGTGGAATATCAGGGTGATGGAAACAAGGCAATCTTCTACTATATTGCAGATGAACGTGTTGACTTCCGCCAACTCATCAAGGTGCTTGCAGAGCGTTTCCGTGTTCGTATCGAGATGAAGCAGATTGGTGCTCGACAGGAGGCTGGTCGTATTGGTGGCATTGGTCCTTGTGGTCGTGAACTCTGTTGTGCTACATGGATGACAAACTTCATTAGTGTAAGTACAAGTGCAGCACGCTTCCAGGACATCTCACTCAATCCGCAGAAGTTGGCTGGACAGTGTGCTAAGTTGAAGTGTTGTATGAACTTTGAGGTGGATCAGTATGTTGAGGCGTTGAAGCGAATGCCTTCTCGTGAGATTGTGCTTCAGACTCAAGATGCAGACTACTACTTCTTCAAGGCAGATATCCTTCGTCATCTTATCACATATTCTACAGATAAGCATATTCTTGCAAACGAAAAGACTATCACTTCCCGTCGTGCGTTCGACATCATCAATATGAACCGTGCAGGACAGAAGCCTGAGTCGCTCCTCGAAAGTGGAGAAGAGGTTGTTAAGCCATCACTCGATCTTCTTGACCAGGAGAACATCAATCGATTCGACCGTAAGAAGGGCGACAAGAAGGGTGGTGAACGCCGCAAGAACGATCGTCCTCGCAAGGGAAATGGAGGCAATAACCATTCTAATGCCAACCATCCTAATGGCAATCGTAATGGTGGAAATAGAGAACACAAGGGAAACAAAGAGAACAAGGAGAATAAAGAGAATAATGCAAAATGAAACTCTTTAGGCAAATATTAATAGGCATATCTGGCATGCTGCTCTTTACGGCTTGCCAAGATATGCCTTTTTTTACAGAATACAAATCTGTTGATACCCAAGGGTGGTATGCAACAGATGTGTTCGTGTATAAGTTGCCTGAAGTAGAAGAGAATGTCCAATGTAATGCAAAGGTTTGTGTTCGTGCATTACAAAACTATGAGTACGATAATCTTGCTCTTATTGTCCGTATGTATGAGGGCAAGAAAGAGGTTTCTGTTGACAGCGTGTATTTGAAACTGTTTGATGAAAACGGTGTGTCAACAGGCATAGGTTTCCCTCACACAGAATATTCGTGCGATATTAAAAGCAAACAATTAAAGCCAGGAAAGAAATATAAGTTCAAGATTTCGCACATTATGCGTCTTGACCCTCTTCAAGGTATTTCGGAGGTAGGAGTAGAGTTGAAGTAGTTTGTAGCCACTTCTATTAAGGTGGTCTATGCTATTTGTTCTTCAAACATCTTTCTGCATCCATTCTTAGGAAGATGAACAGAAGGATAGTGAAGCCCCAGAGACTTGAACCTCCATAGGAGAAGAAAGGAAGAGGAATACCGATGACAGGTGTTAGTCCTAACACCATTCCCACATTAATAAATAGGTGGAACATAAAGATGCTGACCACAGAGTAGCCATATACTCGTGCCATTGTGTCCACTTGTCGTTCTGCGACTGCAATAAGTCGCCAGATGAAAAAGAGATAAACGACCAGCACAGCAGCACTACCAACGAAACCTTCTTCTTCACCAACCGTACAGAAGATGAAGTCGGTGTGCTGTTCTGGCACATACTTGAGTTTTGTCTGCGTTCCGTTGAGGAATCCCTTACCTGTCAGTCCGCCAGAACCGATGGCAATCTTTGCCTGGTTCACGTTATATCCTGCACCTCGAAGGTCTTCCTTCATACCAAGAAGTACCTCGATACGAGTACGTTGATGGTCGGCAAGGTGTTCAAATGCTGTGTGGACAATGTAGAATGATACCGTAGAACATAAAGCAAATACTGCGATTAGGAAGTATTTGTATAGCTGATAATATATTCCGAGACCAATCAGATACACAATCATCAAGATATTTATTGCCAACATGATTGTGCAAACATTAAACGGAACAACGTAGAACGCATAAAGGACTGCAACGAGAGTTGTGCCCCATCCACCGTAAACCATAATCTTTAGAGCCTGCTTATTGTGGGTATATACCCATGTCATGATTGTTGTAGAAACCATCGACAAGAGTAGCACACAGAACTCTCCCGTAATAACAGGCAGATAGAACATGGTGTCTTGGCTGAAACGAAGTCCTACGACGAAATAGACTACTGCCGCAAAGGCACAGAACAACAAGCTTCCAGTCATTCCTTCTCTATAAAGAACAAGGAAGAAAGTGAGATATACGAGTGCAGTACCTGTCTCTTTCTGCAGGATAATAATAAGTATAGGGAAGACAATCATAGCAATACAAGTAAAGAATTGCTTTGATGCCTTCATCGAAAAACCGTATGAATCAATGTATTTGCCCAGTGCAAGTGCAACGGCGAACTTGGCAAACTCAGCCGGTTGTATCTTTACAGGACCTAAAGGAATCCAAGAACGCGAACCTTTAGTGTCAGGAGCAATGACAATAGTCACAAGAAGTGCTAAAATCATTATTCCGTATATTACGAACGCTCCTGTGTCATAGAACTTGCGTTCAACCATCATCAATATTCCTGCAAGTCCTAACGATGTGATTGCCCATACCAACTGTTTTCCCGAGTTGGTATCGAAACTGAAAAGGTCAGGGTGGTTAAAGTCATAGCAAGCACCGCACACAGAGAACCAGCCCCATGTGATGAGAATGACATACAAGAGGATTGTCACCCAATCGATGCTCATGAATATGCTTTTATTATCGTTCTCTGGTACCATACGAGATATGACGATGTTGGAATGTTTCTGCTTTACGTTCGCTTGCTGGTGAAAGTTCACCGTTGATGTATTGCTCCATCATAAGGGCTCCGATAGGAACACCGAAGTGAGCACCGAATCCACCATTCTCTACATATACAGCAATGGCAATCTTAGGATTCTCTCGTGGTGCAAAACCCATAAATGCCGAGTGGTCGTGTCCACGATTCTGAGCAGTACCAGTCTTTCCGCACACCTCATACATTGAAGTGTTGGCAGACTTACAGGTACCTCCCATTACAGCTTTACGCATACCTGCTACCACCTGTTCGTAGTATTTTGGTTGCACCTTTGTGTAGTGCTTCACCTTCAAACTATCTGCAATATGCCCACCTTCAATATTCTTGACAACATGCGGTGTGATGTAGTAACCTCTATTTGCAATAGTAGCACCGAGGTTTGCTATTTGAAGAGGAGTAAGTGTAACCTCACCCTGACCAATGGCAATTGAGATGATGGAAAGCGGAGACCAAACCTTGAAGGCGTTGTCATAGTAGTCTGCATTAGGAATCATGCCTCGTGCTTCACCAGGAAGGTCAACTCCCAACTTATATCCAAATCCCATGCTGACCATATAGTCTTTCCATGTTGTCATGGCTTCGTGGAGAGTTCCATATTTTGTGCGGTTGCTCAGCATGTGGTATAGTCCCCAACAGAAGTAACCGTTGCATGAAGTGGCAATAGCAGGAACGAGAGGAAGAGGTGCGGGATGACCGTGACAGCCTACTTTCAATCGACCGAAACGGAATCCTCGTGAACAAGGATAAGCTGTACTGCTTGTTATTATTCCCTCTTGCATGAAAGTGAGTCCCTGACTTGTCTTGAAGGTTGAACCAGGAGGATAAGTACCTGAAATGGCACGGTTGAGCATTGGTTTCATAGGGTTGCGCTGCATCTCAACCATGTGCTTACCTCTTTCTTTACCTTCCATGAGGTGAGCATCATAGTTTGGAGCAGACACAAGACATAAAATCTCACCAGTCTTTGGTTCGATTGCCACAATACTGCCCATCTTGCCTTCCATCAGTCGTTCTCCAAGTTTCTGGAGTTTCATGTCGATGCTGAGAGTGAGGTTCTTGCCAGGAACTGGTTTGCGGTCGAAAGCACCGTTCTTGTAATGTCCCTGTATTCTTCCTCTTGCATCGCGGAGCAATACCTCAACACCTTTTTCGCCTCTTAATTCAGCTTCGTATGAACGCTCAACGCCCTGTTTGCCGATATAGTCACCAGCATCATAATAGTTGTCGTTCTCAATATCTTTTGGAGAAACCTCAGCCACATCACCAAGCACATGAGCACCGTTATCGTTTACATAACGACGGATAGAACGCTCTCGGATGGAGAAGCCTCTGAAATGGAAAAGCTTTTCCTGAAATATAGAGAATTCCTCAGCAGGAATCTGCGACATGAAGAGTTGTTGAGTGTAAGTCGAATATCCAGGGTTCTTGTTGATGTCCTTGATGGCATCCATTCTTGTATCAAACTCATCTCTTGTGATATTCAGTGCTTTACAGAAGTCGAGAGTGTCGAGGTCCTCCATCTCTCGCATAATGACCATAACATCATAGGCAGGTTGGTTATATACGAGAAGATCGCCATTGCGGTCGTATATGACACCTCGTGAAGGGAAGATGACATTGTTGAGGAAGGCATTGCTTTCAGCACTCTCCTTGAAGTTGCTGCTCATCAGCTGAAGGAACGCGAGACGCACAATATATGTGACCACAATGCAGAAAGCAATGCCGCCAATAACAAATTTGCGAGATTCGAGTTCCTTGTCTTTCACTTTTTATTCCTTATTTTTTGTGAGAAGTTCAAAGATGATTGTGATGAAAGTAGAAATGAGAGTTCCGCCTCCGATGGCAGCAAGAGTCAGTTGCCAGTTGGAGATGGTGAATGCCTCAAGAGCATAAAACACGGTATGCAGGATGAGCATACATATTATGGTGTAGATAATGAATCGTCCCAGTCCCATTGTCTTGAAACTTGGAGTGAAGTCTTCGGCAGCATCACGAGGTGTGAACATCTCGATAAGTTTTGGTTGAAGCATTGCGAGCAGGGTGCAGCTTGCCGAACCTATACCTGCAGTGTTGGAAAACATATCGAAGATGAGACCTGTGAAGAATGCCCAAAGGAGCATCTCGATGCGTCCACTCTCCTTGTGAAAAAGCAGGACCATATATCCCAGCATCAGTGGAGTGACATAGCCGAGAATATGAATGTTGTTGAATATCAGTATCTGGCATACCAATACAACCATCATTCTGCCCAATCGTGTTATATGACTATAATCCATTATGAACCTATTGCTCTAAAATCTTTTCTTATTCTAAGTTTCTTTGCTGATGCCTATTCTGTTTTGGCATCCTCCTTAGTTGCCTTGTCGTTTGTGGAGTCCTGATTGCTGTTTTCGCCTTCAGGGTTCTCACTCTCTTCAAGAGCCTTCAACTCAGCCTGTCGCTTAGCCTCTTCCTCCTTCTTAATCTTCTCAGCCTCTTTGAGTTCCTCTTCAATCTTCTTCATCTCAGCCTTTTCTTCCTCAGCCTTTGTAAGGTCTGGTTCTTCGTCGATATTGAGCGAATCAGCCTTCTCTTCGAGTCGAACACGTTCTGGAGAGTGGAAGTTTGTTATCACACTTACCTCACGAAGATTCTTGAAGTCGGTGAAGAGTTTTACCTTAAGCATGTAAGACATTCCGTCTTCTGAGTTGACAACAGAGATAACCTCACCGATAGGGATGTTAGGAGGGAAGATGTCTGAGAAACCGTTTGTCTCGATGATTTCTCCCACCTTAATCTTTGCATGTCGAGGGAAACCGGTAGCGTATGCAATGTCAGGAGAAATGCGTTTCCATGTGAGAGTACCGAAATACTCTGATTCCTGAACGCGGCAACTAATCTTCGAGTGGATGCTGATGACAGGGAGAATGACAGAGTAGTGCTGTGATGTCATGTAAACGATGCCCACTACACCACCAGAACTTACCACACCCATCTCCTCGTGTATGCCATCGGCTCTACCCTTGTTGATGGTGAGGAGGTTCGCACCTCGATGCAGGGTGCTGTTGATGACCTGAGCGTTAACCATGTGGTACTGAGCCGATAGACCTTCCACCTCAAGCGAGTCAATGCCCATGTCGATGAGTTTCTGCTGCAGTCCTCTTACCTGCATTCGCAAAGCCTCGTTCTCCTTCTCCATCTGGTTGTTGATGGTCTGCAGATTGAGATAGGACGAAACACTGCTAATGGCGTTATAGACAGAGCCTACAACACCATTAGCAGTTGTGAAGTACACACTTTTCTGATATCCATTGTAACTGAACAGTGATACAAGACTTATCACCTCCAGCAGAATGAATACGAACCAGTGCTTATAGTTTACAAAGAAATCTATTAAGTTCTTCATTCTATTTTTAGCCGTTCACGTTGCGCATCAAGAACTGGAAGTTGTGTACGTTTTTGAGTGCGATGCCTGTACCCTTAGCCACTGAGTGCAATGGGTCGTCATCAACGTGGAACTGAATCTTAATCTTTTCAGTGAGACGTCTGTCAAGACCGCGGAGAAGTGCACCACCACCAGTGAGCCAGATACCGTTCTTCACGATGTCGGCATAGAGTTCTGGAGGAGTCTGCTCGAGAGCCTGAAGCACGGCAGTCTCAATCTTAGCGATAGTCTTGTCGATGCAGTGAGCGATTTCCTGATAGCAAACGCTAATCTCCATTGGGAGGGCTGTGATACGGTTTGGACCATGAACAACGAAGTCTTCTGGAGCATCCTCACCGAGGTCAGTGAGAGCCGAACCAACATTAATCTTGATACGCTCAGCCATACGCTCTGATACCTTCACGTTGTGCTGACGGCTCATATAGTCCTGGATGTCGGCAGTGAGTTCATCACCAGCCACACGGATTGAGTTGTTGCTTACGATACCACCGAGTGAGATGACAGCGATTTCGGTAGAACCACCACCTATGTCAACAATCATCTGTCCTTCTGGAGCTTCAACGTCGATACCACAACCGATGGCAGCAGCCATAGGTTCGAAGATAAGGTAAACGTCGCGTCCACCAGAGTGCTCAGCACTATCACGAACGGCACGAAGTTCTACTTCTGTCGAACCAGAAGGAACACCGATAACCATGCGGAGTGAAGGAGTGAAGAGGTGACGACCAGCGTTAACCATCTTGATGAGACCACGCATCATCTGTTCGCAGGCATTGAAGTCTGCAATCACACCGTCGCGGAGAGGGCGACAAGTGCGGATGCTCTCGTGAGTCTTTTCGTGCATCATCTTTGCCTTTGTACCAACAGCAATCATCTTGTTTGTCTTGCGGTCAAGGGCTACAACGGAAGGCTCATCTACTACAATCTTACCATTACAAGTGATAATGGTATTTGCAGTACCGAGGTCCATTGCTATATCTTGTTGTAGAGAGAAAAATCCCATTGTTTTTTCGGTTTAGAGGTTTATGGGTTTATGGGTTTAGTGGTTTATGGGTTGCTTACTTAGCGAAGTATGCGTGGATAGCAGTGTCGTAGTGTGAAGAAACACCGAATGCACGTTCTGCAAACTGCTTGCGCTGTGCCTTAGTAGTTTCAGCACCCTGAGCCTTGATGATGTCAGTGAGCATCTGGTACTCAGCCTTTGAAGGAACGATAACTACATCGTTGAAGTTCTTTGCAGCAGCACGGATGAGTGAGATACCACCAATGTCAATCTTCTCGATGATTGTTGGTTCGTCGTTAGTGTTGGCAACTGTCTCCTCGAAAGGATAGAGGTCAACGATGACGAGGTCGATCTCGGGGATCTCATACTGTGCCATCTGCTCCTGGTCACCCTGCAACTCTCTGCGACCGA